>JAITEO010000123.1 GCA_031281985.1 Zoogloeaceae bacterium
CGTTCATCCTGCGAAAGCGTCTTCAGCTTCACCACCGCCAGGCCAATATCCGGGTCTTTTTCTGCCAGCATGTCGAATTCCTCCTCCTTCGTCGCCCGGATGAATTCCAGCCAGGCGCACAGTTTCGTTTCGTCCCCTTGTTCCGGCAGCTTGGGAAGTAGGGTATGTACTTCCATCGCACGGGAAAACAGCGAACGGCTGTCGGGGTCGTATAACCAATACCGATTATGATAGCGCATGCTGTCGTGGATTTCTTCGTAGCCGGTAATCAGGATGCAGATCGTCCGCTTGATTTTGCGATAACTCTCTCCCGGCCTCACCTGTTCCCGGATCATGCCGGAAAGATAGAACAACGCCCGTTCGCGCATCTCCGGCACGGGGTTCAACTGGATTTCGATATCCACGACGTTGCCCTGAGCGGTGATGACCTTCACGTCCAGGATGCCCAGCTTATCTTCCGGGTGCTCGCCCAGGAGGTGCGGATCGACGATCTGCACCTCGGCGTAGTCTTCTGGCGGCAGGTCGAGCGCGGATTGCAGGAAGCTGACCAGCAGGCGCTTGTCGCTCATCAGGCGCTTGAAGACGGCGTCATTTCTGGGTTTCAGGATTTCGTGCGACATGGATGGTGCTCCCGTGCGTAAAATGGTGACGGCATTGTACTGGATTGGGGGATGGAAAACAGAAGACAGGGCAATTGCATGCATGCCTTCATCACGGCGCGCGAGCGTTTGCCATTGTATTCCTCCCCTGACAAGGGGAGGAGAGGAGGGGTTTGCAGCGACAAAATCGGCTTTTTACAGGATTTGCCGCTCCAACCCCCCCTCAATCCCCCTTTGTCAGGGGGGAGGCGGACAAACCGGCGGTTTCGCCCACACCATACGGCAGCTTCATCCCATCGCCCGCAAACCATCCGCGCCGCGTGACGGCCAAACGGGCGCATGCAATGCGCCCCTACAAGTATCATCGTCGATCAAAAGTTCGATCAAGAACGAAACGCTACACTAGATAACCCCGGCAAAAAGCGGGTTTTTGCTTTTTGGCGTTTCCTCGATCTCGAAGCGGACGCAAGCGCCGCCTTCCGGGCGGTTGGTGAACTGGACGTTGCCGCCGTGCAACTGCGCCACCTCGCGCACGAAGGGCAGTCCCAGGCCGGTGCTTTTGCGGCCGGTGGCGGGGCGGGGGAGGGAGTAGAAACGCTCGAAAAGCTGTGGCAGGGCGTAGTCCGGCGCGCCAGCGCCTTGATCGCGAACGCAGAGCCGCAGGCGGTTCGCGTGTCTTTCCAGCGTCATCTGGATGAGGCCGCCCGAAGGCGAAAAGGCGATGGCGTTGTCGAGCAGGTTGTTGATTGCCTGGCGCAGCAAAAAGGCGTCGCCCCGGCAGGGGAAATTGCCGGTGGCCTCCATCTGGATGCGCAGCGACCGCTTTTCCAGCGCGACACGCTGGCTTTCTGCGCATTGCCGCGCCAGTTCGCCCAAATCCAGCGATTGCCTGTCTTCCGGGCGTTGCAGTTGTTCGACGCGCGCAAGTTGCAGCATGCGCTCGATCACTTGTTGCAGGCGTCTTGCCTCATCGCGGACGAGGCAGGCAAAGCGTTGCCGCTCGGCCTCCGGCAGCGGCGCTTCCAGGAGTTCGGCGGCGGAAACGATGGCGGTGAGCGGGCTTTTCATTTCATGGGCAAGGTTCTGGACATATTTTTCCACGTACTGCTTGCCTTCCAGCCGTTCGCGCATGGCGGCGAGCGCGCGCGCCAGTTCGGAAAACTGACGCCCGCCGCCGGTGGGCGCTTTCGCTTTCTCGCCTTCGCTGACCGCCCGCGCGTAGCGGATGAAACCGTAGATCGAGCGCATCAGCCAGAAGGAGAAAACCAGGCCGATGGCGGCGGAAAGGGCGAGCATGGCAAAGCCGTCGCTGCGCAAACGGTGGACGGCGCGCTGGATGTAGGGTTGCAGGCTCACGGTCGGCTTGGCGAGCGACAGTACGCCGATGAGTTCGCCCTGCCAGAGAATCGGCGCGGAGATGTACATGGAAGAGGTGTGCGGCAGATTCGGGTCTTCCCGCGTGGTGCGCGCGCCGTATTCGCCGCGCAGCACGCTGGCGACATCCTTCCAGCGGGAAAAATCGCTGCCCAGCAGCTTGTTTTCCGAATCGAAGACCACGATGCCCTGCGCGTCGCTCACATAGACGCGAAAATCCACGCTTTCCTTCTTGACGCCATAGATATTGGCGGCAAACAGGCGTTGCCGCGCCGCTTGCAGGGCACTGGCGAAATTGCCGTCGTGAATGCGCCGCGCGGCCAAATCGCGGGCGGCCATCTCCGCCAGCACATGCGCCGCGTCCACCAGCGTTTCTTCGGTGGCCTGGCGCAATCCCGGCTCCACTTCCTGCGTCACGATGTCGAACATGAACCAGGCGGAGAGGCCGACCACCAGGAAATAACCGAGGAAAAGACGAATGGAGATATTCACGGATCGATGCTGTAGCCCAGCCCGCGATGAGTGACGATGGGATCGCGTTCGGGAAGCGACAGGCGCAGCTTGGCGCGCAGGGTCTTGATGTGGGTGTCGACGGTGCGCTCTTCGGTTTCTTCCGCGTCCTCCCAGACATGCTGCATGAGAAAGGCGCGCGAGAACACCCGCCCCGGATGCGCAAGCAGGCAGGCCAGCAGGCGGTATTCGTAACGGGTCAGGTTGAGCCATTGACCGCGACAGGCAATGCGCAAGCCCTCGGCATCGAGGGTAAACGCGCCCGTGTCCGTCGCGGGCGCGGGTATTGCCGAACGCGGCTGGACGCGGCGCAGGATGGCGCGCACGCGGGCAACCAGCTCGCGCGGGCTGAAGGGCTTGGCGACATAATCATCCGCCCCCAGTTCCAGCCCGACGACGCGATCGACTTCCTCGGCGCGCGCCGTGAGAAAAATCACCGGCGCTTCCGAATGACGGCGCAGGGCGCGGCAGACATCGAAGCCGCTCATATCCGGCAGCCCCACATCCAGGATTACCAGCGCATAATCCCGCGTCCGCGTCCATTCCACCGCCTCCTGCCCCAGCGC
>JAITEO010000158.1 GCA_031281985.1 Zoogloeaceae bacterium
TATCACCTTGACATCCTCCACTTTTAATCACACCCCATCCGAGCATACAAATGGGTAGTGGGTTTCCTTGAATGGTATAGTAAGCGCCTTCTTTTTTTCTACCGATTACCGTGAAAACAGTCGCTCCCCCTGCGCCGGAACGCGAACACAAGCCGTCGCGCGAAGAACGCCAGCATGCGCGCGAACATAAGCTGGACCTGGACGAAGTATTGAGTTGGCTGGAGGCGGACGGCATGGTCGCTTCCAAGGATGTCGAGGAATTGCGCCACGCGCGCGGCGGCAGGACCAGCGCGCGGCATCCCTTGATCGTGATTGCCGAACGCAAGTGGCGGCGCGCCTTGCCGCCGCATGGCGTCCTGCATCTGGAGGCGCTGACGGAGTGGCTGGCGGAGCATGTCAGCTTGCCCTATCAGCATATCGACCCGCTCAAAGTCGATTTTTCCAGTGTTTCGGACGTGGTCTCCAGCACCTATGCGGCGCGCTTTTCCATCCTGCCGGTGGGCATGGACGCGCGGGAAATCACCTTTGCCACCGCCGAACCCTTCCTGCGCGAATGGGAAAAGGAGATCGAACACGCCCTGCAGCGGAAAGTCCGGCGGGTGGTGGCGAATCCGGTGGATGTGAGCCGCTATCTGGTGGAATTCTTCAATCTCGCCAAATCGGTCAAGCGGGCGGTGCAATCGGGGGTGCAGGGCAGTGGGCTTTCCAGTTTCGAGCAACTGGTCGAACTGGGGCGCGTCAATCAGCAACTGGACGCCAATGACCAGCACATCGTGCGCATCGTCGATTTTCTCTGGCAATACGCCTTCGATCAGCGCGCTTCCGACATCCACATCGAACCCCGGCGCGACATTGGCCTCGTGCGCTTTCGCATCGATGGCGTGCTGCACCAGGTGTACCAGATTCCGGCGGTGGTCATGGCGGCCATGACCAGCCGCATCAAGCTGTTGGGACGCATGGACGTAATCGAAAAACGCCGTCCGCAGGATGGCCGCATCAAGACGCGCCTGCCCAATGGCGATGAAGTGGAATTGCGCTTGTCTACGCTGCCCACCGCCTTCGGCGAAAAACTGGTGATGCGGATTTTCGATCCGGAAGTGCTGGTGCGCGATTTCACGCAACTGGGATTTTCCGTAGACGACCTGTCGCGCTGGCAGGGCATGACCGTCAAACCGAACGGCATCATCCTGGTGACCGGGCCGACCGGCTCCGGCAAGACCACCACGCTCTATTCCACGTTGCGGCAACTGGCGACGCCGGAAGTGAATGTGTGCACCATCGAGGACCCGATCGAAATGGTGGAACCGGCCTTCAACCAGATGCAGGTGCAGCAGGTGCTGGAAACCGGGTTTGCCGAAGGCGTGCGCGCCCTGATGCGGCAAGACCCGGACATCATCATGATCGGCGAAATCCGCGATCTGGAAACGGCGGAAATGGCGATTCAGGCGGCATTGACCGGGCATCTGGTGCTCTCCACGCTGCATACCAACGACGCGGCGGCGGCGATCACCCGCCTGCAGGATCTGGGCGTGCCCGGCTATCTCATCAACGCCACCTTGCTGGGCGTCATGGCGCAGCGCCTGGTGCGCACCCTGTGTCCGCACTGCAAAAAGCCCGCGCCGATTGGCGAGACGGAAAAGGAAGTCTGGCGCAGCCTGCTCGCGCCCTGGAAATCGCAGGAACCGGCGCAGATCTTTCATCCGGTGGGTTGCCTGGAATGCCGCATGACCGGGTTTTCCGGACGGATGGGCATCTATGAACTGCTGGTGATGAGTCCGAATCTGCGCAAATTGATCGGCAAGGAAACCAACGCCGACGCCGTGCGCGAACAGGCATACCGCGAAGGAATGCTGGCGCTGCGGATTTCCGGCGCGCAAAAAGTGGCGGCGGGACTGACCTCCCTGGAAGAAGTGGCGCGCGTCGCGCCCTCCGTCGATGAGGGAAGTTCATAGGCGATAGGCGGTACGGCAAAAAGTGAAACCCCACTTTTTGCCGGATTAGTCAGCAAAAAAGGGCAAGCGGAGCTTGCCCTTTTTTGGTGGAAAGGCAACGCAAAACCCGCGCGGCCATTCTGTCTTCTGATACCTGATACCTGATCCCTGACATCTGACCCCGTCACCGGTCCCCTGACTCGTAGGGCCGGTAGATGATTTCGAGTTCGCGTTGGAATGCGGCCGGGTCCGTGGGTTTGGGCAGGGGAGAGGATTTTGCGATGGCGCGTTCTATGGCCGCGTCCAGCGCGGCGTTGCCGCTGGAAACTTTCAGGCGCACGCTATCCCGGATCACTTCGCCGTTCGGCAGCAGGGCGAGTTTGAACACGGCTTCCGGGTTGCCCTGGATGTTGAGGGGCAAGACGATGTTGCCGCGTATCTTGCGGCCAATCTGGCTTACCCAGTCCTCCTTGACGGCGCGCAATCCGGCGGCGCGCCGTTCGGTATCCGCCTCCGCCCGCAGACGCGCTTCCTGGGCGGCGCGCTCCCTGTCCTTTATCTCCCGCTCTTCCTGCCGCAGCAGATCGCGAAAATCCGGCGCGGACGGTTTGGGCGGCGTTTTTTCTTCCTTCTTGTCTTTCTGGAGGGCGATGTCCGGCGTTTTTACCGGCGCGGGATCGGGGCGGCGAGGCGTTGGCACGGGCACGGGCGCTGGTTCCTGGCGGCGCGGCGGCGCGGTTGCTGGCTGGGGCGTGGGCGACCAGAGTTCCACTTCCATGGCGGCGCGTTCGGTTTTCCACTGCACGCCCAGAAAAAGCGCCAGCGCCAAAAGGCTGTGCATGGCGATGGTAAAGAGGAGCGCCAGCTTTCTTCCAGGTTCTGGCGGCGTATCGGTCGGTTGCATGGCGTTGAAGGCGTGATGGCGGTAGCGGTTCTACTTGCGCGCCGTTTCCAGCCCCACGCGTGTAAACCCCTTGGACTTGATGGTATCCAATACCAGGAGCACCGCTTCATAGCGGGCGGCCTTGTCGCCCGCCACCAGTACGGCGGGCTGCGGGATTTGCGCCTGCGCCGCCGTCAAGAGGGCGGCGAGTTCCGCCTCGTCTACGGCGCGCGCGCCGCTCTTGTCTACGAATTTCAGCGCGCCGTCCGCGCCGACTTCCACACGCAGCGGGTTTTCCGGCACGGCGCTGGCTTTTTCCACGCTGGGCAAATCGACGGAACCCGTCTGCATCATCGGCGCGGCAACCATGAAAATCACCAACAACACCAGCATGACGTCGATATAGGGGACGACATTGATCTCGTTTTTCAGGCGGCGCTGGCGCATGGCGATTCTCAACGCATCTGGCGCTGGAGGATATTGGAAAATTCCTCCATGAAGGATTCGTAGCGTGTCGCCAGCCGGTCGATTTCATGCGAAAAGCGGTTGTAGGCGAGCACGGCGGGAATGGCGGCGAACAGGCCGATGGCGGTGGCGACCAGCGCCTCGGCGATGCCGGGAGCGACGGCGGCGAGCGTGGCCTGACCGACGTTACCCAGGGCGCGGAAGGCGTGCATGATGCCCCAGACCGTGCCGAACAGGCCGATGTAGGGCGAGACGGAGCCTGCGGAAGCGAGAAAGGCCAGGTGCGCTTCCAGGGCGTCCATCTCGCGCTGGCAGGTGGCGCGCATGGCGCGGCGGGAACCGTCGATCACGTCGCTGGCTTCCAGTCCCTTTTGCCCCTTCAGCTTGGTGAATTCCCGAAAGCCTGCCTCGAAGATGTGTTCCATGCTGCCCGCGTGATGGTGTCCCGCGGCGGCGCTGTTGTAGAGACGTTGCAGGTCGCCGCCCGACCAGAAGTCGCGCTCGAAGCGTTCGGTCTTGCGGCGTGCGTCATGCGTGGCGAACCATTTCACGCAGATGTAGAACCAGGACATCAGGGAAACCACCGCCAGCAAGGCCATGACGGCCTGCACGACCCCGCTGGCGTTGAGCACCAGTTGCAGGATGGACATATCCTGGGTGAAATTCATGAAGAAGACTCCAGCTTTTGCCGCAGACTGTCGGGAATGGGCGTGGCGCTGATGCGCGCGTTCTCCCCTTCGCCCGTCACGCGCGTCGTGACGATGGAAACGCGCCCCGTCACGATCGGCGTATCGCCTCTGGATACCGTCTGAAGGAGATCGATGCGGGCGCGGCCGATTTTTTCCACAGAAAGACCGATGGTGAGCAGATCATCCAGGCGCGCGGGCGTCAGGTAATCCACCGCCACGCTGCGCACGACGAAAACGATATCTTCCTCGCGCAACAACGCCGCCTGGTCACACCCCAGGGCGCGCGCCCATTCCGTGCGGCAACGCTCGAAAAATTTCAGGTAATTTGCATAATACACCACGCCACCCGCGTCGGTGTCCTCGTAATAGATGCGAACCGGAATGGAAAACATGGGCGTTCAGGGGATGAGTTGGACAAGGCGGGCATTCTACCGTATTGGGAAACGTCAAAAAGTAAAAACCTACTTTTTGCCGGGTTCAGTTGGCAAAAAAGGGCAAGCGGAGCTTGCCCTTTTTTGGAGTAAA
>JAITEO010000186.1 GCA_031281985.1 Zoogloeaceae bacterium
GAAGCGCCGAGGCGGCGAAGGCGGCGGCGAGCATGCCGCCGAGAAGCTTGCGCATGATGGCTCCTTGGAAAGAGGAAAAAAGGCTTGCGTGGACAAAAATGTCACGGATTCTAACAATACGACAACAAAAATTAAATTGAATTTGTTTGCGAGAGTGTGCTCCAAAGTGGAGCAACCTTTCCAGACGAAGCCCCGCCGCTTGCTTTCCCAGAAAACCCCCGACAACGCGCCGTGCCGCCCCCTTGCAGGGTGCAAGCCCTTGCAGGGTGCAAGCCCTCTCCCGGCGCTACGCGCCACCCTCTCCCCCAAAGGATTGGGGGAGAGGGGACGGCAAGCGGTGGCGCTGCGTTGGGTTCCTCCACTCTGGATTGCCCCAGCGCCCAATCCGTCCTTGCCTGCTCGCTTTGTGGCAAGATGCGGGTTCGCCCGCGCAAGAATTTACTGTGGTGAAAAAAAGTTTCACAAACCTGTTGACACGTAGCGGAGTTGAGTTGCACAATACGAATCAATGTTTCGCAGTATGAATTTCACGGAGAGTTTCCATGTCATCTTCCCGTCGCTATACGCTGACCTTGTCCTGTCCCGATCAGGTGGGCATCGTCGCCGCGGTCAGCGGCTTCATCGCCGAGCATCACGGCTGGATTACCGAGGCCAATCACCATGCCGACGCGGCGGCGCGGCAGTTCTTCATGCGCCAGGAAATCCTGGCGGATTCCCTGCCGTTCGACCTGGAAGCGTTCAAAAACCAGTTTGCGCCCATTGCCGAACGTTTCAGCATGCGCTGGCAAATCAGCGACAGCGCGCGTAAGAAGCGCGTCGTCATCCTGGTGTCGAAGCAGGAGCACTGTCTTTATGATCTGCTGTCGCGTTGGCAGTCGAAGGACCTGGACATCGACATCCCCTGCATCATCTCCAATCACGAGACCTTCCGGGGCTTTTCCGAGTGGCACCGCATTCCCTTTCACCATGTGCCGGTGACGCCGGAAACGAAGTCCGCCGCCTATGCCGAAGTGGCGCGGCTGTTCGACGCGGCGGAAGGCGACGTGATGGTGTTGGCGCGCTACATGCAGGTGCTCTCGCCGGAACTGTGCACCCGTTATCCTGGACGCATCATCAACATCCACCACAGCTTCTTGCCCAGCTTCGTCGGCGCCAGACCCTACCATCAGGCATTCGAGCGTGGCGTGAAGCTGATCGGCGCGACCTGCCATTACGTGACCTCCGAACTCGACCAAGGCCCGATCATCGAGCAGGACGTCATTCGCGTCGATCATTCCGATCAGCCCGATGACCTGGTGCGCTACGGCAAGGACATCGAAAAGGCGGTGCTGGCGCGCGGCCTGCGCTACCACCTGGAAGACCGGGTGCTGGCGCATGGCAACAAGACGGTGGTTTTTCGCTAGGAAGGCGGCAGGCGCTTTTTCCCGCCACCTTCCCCTCTTCCCTGAAAGGAGCACATCATGCCCTGGCGACTGTTGCGTTTCGCGTTTTCCAAGAAGCATCCCGAACCCCGGATGTTTACCCGGCACGAGAAACTGAAACCCGCATACGACGTGGTGATCATCGGCGGCGGCGGGCATGGCCTGGCGGCGGCCTATTACCTGGCGCGCGAACACGGCGTCACCAATGTCTGCGTGCTGGAAAAGGGCTACATCGGCGGCGGCAATACCGGACGCAATACCACCATCATCCGCTCCAACTACCTGACGCCGGAAGGCGTGCAGTTCTATGACGCCTCGCTTGCCCTGTGGCGGGATCTGTCGGCGGATTTCGATCTCAACCTGTTCTACGCCAATCGCGGCCACTTCACCCTGGCGCATACGGACGCCTCGCTGCGCACCATGCGCTGGCGGGCGGAGGTAAACAAACAGTATGGCGTCGATTCCGAACTGGTCGGGCCGGAGGCGGTGAAGAAGGCCGCGCCGATGATCGACCTTCGTTGCAGCGGCCACGCGCCCATCCTGGGCGCGCTCTATCACGCGCCGGGTTCGGTGGCGCGGCACGACGCCGTGGCCTGGGGCTACGGACGCGGCGCGGATCGGCGCGGCGTGGAAATCCACCAGAAAACCGAAGTGCTGGGCATAGAAACGGCGGGCGGCAAGGTCACGGGCGTGCAAACCTCCCGCGGCCACATCGCCACGTCGAAGGTGCTGTGCGCCGTGGCGGGATTCACGCCGCGCATCCTGAAAATGGTGGAAATTCCCTCGCCCATCTACATCCATCCCTTGCAGGCGATGGTTTCCGAGCCGGTCAAACCCTTTCTCGATCCAATCCTGGTTTCCGGCAGCCTGCATGTGTATATCAGCCAGTCGGCGCGCGGCGAACTGGTCATGGGCGCTTCCCTCGACCCCTACGAAGTGCATTCCACCCGTTCCTCGCTGGAATTCGTCGAAGGACTGACGGCGGAGATGCTCAACATGTTCCCCTTCCTCTCCAATGTGCGGGTGATGCGCCAGTGGGCGGGCATGGCGGACATGACGCCGGATTTCGCGCCGATCATGGGCAAGACGCCGCTGGAAGGCTTCTATCTCGATTCCGGCTGGGGCACCTGGGGATTCAAGGCAACGCCGATTGCCGGCAAGACGATGGCGCACACCATCGCCCACGACGCGCCGCACCCCCTGATCACCGGCTTTGCGCTGGATCGCTTCCGAAACTACGCGCTTACCGGAGAAAAGGGCGCGGCCTCGGTCGGACATTGAAGGCGTCAAAAAGTGAAAAACCACTTTTTGCCGGGCTATCCAGCAAAAAAGGACAAGCGGAGCTTGCCCTTTTTTGGGGGAAAGGCAAGGCAACCCACTACTGTCCAGCCGTCCGGGCGTAGGGGCGCACTGCGTGCGCCCGCAAACCATCAACACCGCATGACGGCCAACGGGCGCACGCAGTGCGCCCCTACGAGAACCCCGCAGGCCGCGCTGGTTTTTCGTTGGTTTTACCGGTTTCAAGGCGAAGCTTGCTTTGCCTTGAAACCCTAGCTAATCCGGCAAAAAGTGGTTTTTTCACTTTTTGACGTTTTTTTATAAGGAGTTGCGATGAAACTCATGACTTGTCCGATCAACGGCACGCGCCCGATTGCCGAGTTCAGTTACGGCGGTACGCTGCGCGTCATGCCGGATCCCAACGCGGCGAGTGACGCCGAATGGAGCGACTATGTGTTCAACCGCGACAACGCGCCGGGGATAAAGCGCGAGTGGTGGCGGCACATTCCCAGCAACACCTGGTTCATTGCCGAGCGCGACACGGAGCGGGATGTCGTGTTGCGCACCTGGCTTCATGCGGAAAGGGACTGACATGCGTCTGCCGAGCGTCGAGCGCGAATGGCTGAATCGCGCGCAAAAAATCGAATTCAGCTTCGAAGGCCGCCCGTATGAAGGATACGCGGGCGACAGCATCAGCAGCGCCCTGTGGGCGAACGGGGTGCGCGTGCTGGGGCGCAGCTTCAAGTACCACCGCCCGCGCGGCCTGCTCTCCCTGGCCAATCACGACGTGAACGCCCTGTTCCAGCAAGGCGGCGAACCCAATATCCGGGGCGACGCGCGTCCCCTGGAAACAGGCATGCGGCTTACTGCGGTCAACACCTTCGGCGGCGGCGTGGCGCACGACAATGGCCGCTTTCTCGGCCTCCTCTCCCGCTTTTTGCCGGTCGGCTTCTACTACAAGGCGTTTCACACCAAGGCGCTCTTTCCGCTGTGGGAAAAGGTGTTTCGCCTGACCACCGGGCTGGGCAAGGTGGATTTTGCCACGCCCAGGAAACGCACCGCCAAGTCATATGACTTCTGCGACGTGCTGGTCGTGGGCGGCGGACCTTCCGGCCTGGCGGCGGCCTGCGCGGCGGCGAAGGCGGGGGCGCGCGTGGTCATCGTCGAGGAAAACGCCCGCCTGGGCGGCAGCGGCGTCTATCAACTGGGCGCGGACGCCCAGCGCGCGGCCATTCTGGAGGCGCTGCTCCAGCAAGTCGAGGCGGCGGACAATATCCGCGTCCTCGTCGATCATTATGCCGCCGGATATTACAAGGATCACTGGCTGCCGCTGGTTGCGCACGCGGCAGACGCGCCCCTGCGCAAGATGCGCGCGAAAAGCGTGATTGTCGCCAGCGGCGCGTTCGAGCAGCCCGCGGTGTTTCGCGCCAACGATCTGCCCGGCGTGATGCTGGCTTCCGCCGCGCAACGGCTGTTCTACCGCTACGGCATCCGTCCGCTGGAAAACCCGCTGGTGCTCACCGCCAACGCCGACGGCTATCGCGCCGCGCTGGACATGGCCAAAAGCGGCGCGCGCGTGGCCGCCGTGGTGGATCTGCGGGGAACGCACGCCGCCAACGACCTGGAACAACAGGTGCGCGCCCAGAATATCCCCATCCATGTCGCTGCCAGCGTGGTGGAAGCCGTGCCGGGTCCCGGCGGAAAGTCGGTAATCGCCGCCCGCGTTGGCGCGTTTGCCGACGGCAAGGCGGCATTCGGAGACCTGCGGGAAATTCCCTGCGACGGCATCCTGATGAGCGTCGGCTGGGCGGGCGCGGCAAACCTGCTCTACCAGGCGGAAACACGGATGCGCTATGACGACGCGGTAGAGCAGTTCGTGCCGGAACACCTGCCGGAAGGCGTGTTCGCCTGCGGCAAGGTCAATGGCGTGCATACGCTTGCCGCAAAGCTCATCGACGGCGAACGCGCGGGCGCGGCGGCGGCGGTGCATGCCGGTTTCGGCGCGAAGGGAGAGGGCGTGGAAGTCCCCGCCGAAATCGAGTCGCCTTCGCATCCCTGGCCGATCATCGAGCATCCGCAGGGCAAGAACTTCGTCGATTTCGATGAAGACGTGCAGTTCAAGGACATCGCCAACGCCATCCAGGAAGGCTTCGACAACATCGAGTTGCTGAAACGCTATTCCACCTCCGGCATGGGGCCGAGCCAGGGCAAGCATTCCAACATGAATGTGTTGCGCATCCTGGCGCGGCTCACCGGGAAAACTCCCGCCGAGGTCGGCACGACCACGGCGCGTCCCATGTACCATCCGGTTTCCATGGCCGCGCTCGCGGGACGCGGGTTCTCGCCCGAACGGCGCACGCCGCTGCATGGCCGGCACGCCGCCCTGGGCGCGGAATGGCTGAGCGCCGGCGCGTGGCAGCGTCCCGCCTATTACCGGCAGGACGGCAAGACGGCGCAGGAATGCATCCACGCGGAAGCGGCGGCGGTGCGTGGCGGCGTCGGCCTCATCGACGTGGGCACGCTGGGCAAGCTGGAAATTCGCGGCAAGGACGCCGCCGAATTCCTCGAACGGGTGTATGTGTCGCGCTACGCCAACCTCAAGGTGGGCATGAGCCGCTACGCGGTGATGTGCGACGAGGCGGGCGTGATCATCGACGATGGCGTGGTGGCAAGGCTTGCCGAGGATCACTTTTATTTCACCACCACGACCTCCGGCGCGGCGGGCGTCTATGCCGAGCTTTCCCGTCTCCACATCCTGTGGAAGCTGGAGGTCACCCTCGTCAATCACACGGGCGCTTACGCGGCGGTGAATCTTGCCGGGCAAAAATCCCGCGCCGTGCTCTCCCGGCTCACCGACCTGGATCTGTCGGGCGCGGCTTTCCCCTATCTTGGCGTGCGCACAGGCGAAGTCGCGGGCATTCCCGCGCGGCTTCTGCGCGTTGGCTTCGTCGGCGAGTGGGGCTATGAAATCCACGTGCCCGCCACATACGGCGGCGCGCTGTGGGACGCGCTCATGACGGCGGGCGCGGCGGAGGGCATCCGCCCCTTCGGCGTGGAAGCGCAACGTCTCCTGCGCCTGGAAAAGGGACACATCATCATCGGCCAGGACAGCGACGGCCTGACCACGCCGCTGGACTTGAACCTGCACTGGGCGGTGAAAATGGAAAAGCCCTTCTTCGTCGGCCAACGAAGCCTTGCCATCCTGGAGAAGAAGCCCGCCAAGCAACGGCTGGTCGGCCTCGTCTTTCCGACGTTGCCAAACGACGCCAGGGAAAAGCCGCAGGAATGCAACCTGGTCATCGAAGCGGGCGAAATCGCCGGAAGAATCACCTCCATCGCCTATTCGCCCACCTTGCAACGCCACATCGCGCTGGCCTTCGTCCGCCCCGCGCGCATACGGCCAGGCGAGCGGGTCGACATACGCCTGAGCAGCGGCGACACGCTCACCGCGGAAGTCTTCGTCCCTCCTTTCTATGACCCGGAAAACCTGCGCCAGAAGATAGCGGATTGAAGCGGGAGCGCGCCTTGCGCGCGCTCCCCTTCACAAACCGGTCTTCGACTGCCGCGCCTTGGCGCCGCAAAAGTTTACCTTCAAGAAAAAAAGTTTCACATGAGTGTTGACACGGCAGTTCATTTTGTTGCACAATGCGCATAAATGTTTCGTAACATGAATTTTTGTCGGGCAGGGTGTTCTGTTGTCGTCCTGCCTTGCCGCATATTGGGAGGTTCGTGCCATGCATGCTTTTGTTGCGCCGGTCGCCGTCAGTCCGTTGGTGGAAGTCGCTTTTGCGAACGGGAAACCGGGCGCGGTCGTCTTTGTCGATCATTCCCTGACGCCGCGCTACGGCTGCAAGGGCAAGGGCAAGGGCGCGGCGCAGTGGCTGCAAAGCCTGGGCTTGCCGTTGCCCGCCGCGCCGAATCGCTGGTTGCCGCTCGCGGAGGAAGGCTTGATTGCCCGTCTGGGCATGCAGGAATTCCTCATCGATGGCAATGCCGATGTCGTCGCGCGTCTGCAAGCCAGCCCGCCGCCCGCCGATGTCGCGGCCGTGCTGCGTCAGGACGCCGCGCTCGAGCTTTCCGGCCCCGGTCTTTCGGAATTGCTCCTGCAAACCTGCGCCGTCGATTTCGCCGCGCTGGACCTGGCGGAGCAGCCCGTGGTGCTCACCCGCATGACGGGCGTTGGCGTCACGGTGATTCCCGGCGCGTCCAGTTATCGCATCTGGTGCGACGGCACCTACGGGGCGGCGCTTTGGGAAAGCCTGTACGCGGTCGCCGCGGATCTGCCAGAGCCGCCCGCGCAATCTTTGCATTCAACCGATAGGAGCAGCGAACATGACGCCTGATGCAGCCAGGACATTCCTGAAAGACAACCACGTCAAATACGTCTTTGCGCAATTCGTGGATATTCACGGCGCGCCCAAGGTCAAGGTGGTGCCCGCCGACCATTTCGACGACATCCTCAGCAATGGCGCGGGTTTTGCGGGCGGCGCGGTGTGGGGACTTGGGCTGGAACCCGCCAGTCCCAAGGACTACATGGCGGTGGGCGATCCCGATACCCTGACGCTGGTGCCCTGGCAACCGGGCTACGCGCGCATCGTCTGCGACGGGCACATCGGCAAGAAGCCGTGGATCTACGATTCGCGCGTGGTGCTGAAAAAGCAGGTCGCCCGCCTGAAGGCGCGCGGGATGCGTTTTTATACCGGGCTGGAGCCGGAATTCTCGCTGTTGAAGAAAAACGAGCGCGGCGGGATCACGCCTTGCGACGATAGCGACGTGCTGCGCAAGCCCTGCTACGACTACAAGGGACTCTCGCGCTCGCGCGAGTTTCTCGAACGGCTCACGGACAGCGTGAAAGTGGTCGGGCTGGATGTCTACCAAATCGACCACGAGGACGCCAACGGGCAGTTCGAAATCAACTACGCCTTCGCGGAAGCCCTGGTTTCCTGCGACAACTTCATCTTCTTCAAGATGGCGGCCTCCGAAATCGCGCACGAGATGGGGCTGATCTGTTCCTTCATGCCCAAACCCTTCGCCAATCGACCGGGCAACGGCATGCACATGCACATGTCCCTGGGCGACGGCGAGAAAAACCTGTTCGAGGACAAGAGCGATCCGCGCGGCCTGCAACTGTCGCCGCTCGCCTACAAATTCCTGGGCGGAATCCTGAAACACGCGCCCGCCCTGGCGGCGATTTGCGCGCCCACGGTCAATTCCTACAAGCGCCTGGTGGTGGGGCAATCGCTCACCGGCGCGACCTGGGCGCCCGCCTACATCAGCTACGGCGACAACAACCGCTCGACGATGGTGCGCATTCCCGGCGGACGCCTGGAAATGCGCATGCC
>JAITEO010000229.1 GCA_031281985.1 Zoogloeaceae bacterium
CGCCTTAAAACCGTTAAAACCCACCGCAAACCCAGCGCGGCCTTGGGGTTTCGTTGCCTTTACTCCAAAAAAGGGCAAGCTTTGCTTGTCCTTTTTTGCAAACTGACCCGGCAAAAAGTAGGTTTTTACTTTTTGCCGCATCCCCGGCAGATCGCCAGGAACGCGTCGGCATCCAGGGACGCGCCGCCGACCAGCGCGCCGTCGATGTCGGGTTGGGCGAACAGTGCTGCCGCGTTCGCCGCTTTCACGCTTCCGCCATACAGGATGCGCAGATCCGCCGCCACCGCGAGATCGTCTTTTGCCACGCGCTGACGCAACGCCTGATGCACGCCTTGCGCCGTCTCCGGCGTGGCCGTAAGCCCGGTGCCGATGGCCCAGACCGGCTCGTAGGCCAACACGGCATTGGCAAACGCCGCCACGCCATGCTGGGAAAGCGCCGCGTCCAACTGCCGGAACACGACTTCCAGCGTGCGGCCTGCCTGCCGTTCCTCTTGGGTTTCCCCCAGGCACAGGATAGGCGTCATGCCCGCGGATTGCGCCGCGCCGAACTTTTGCGCGATGAGCGCGTCCGTCTCGCCATACAGCGCGCGCCGCTCCGAATGCCCCACCAGCACATAACGGCAGCCAAAATCCGCCAGCATGGACGCCGCCACCTCACCGGTATGCGCGCCCGCCGCGTGCGCGCTGACATCCTGCGCCCCAAGCACGAGGGCAGAACCCGAAAGCAGCCGGGCAACCTGATCCAGATAGGGAAACGGCGGAAAAACCGCAACCTCCGCCACCCCACGCTCCGGCAAGCCCATCCGCAACTTTTCCAGCAACGCCGCATTGACCGCCAACGCGCCATTCATTTTCCAGTTTCCGGCAACGAAAGCGGAGCGAACAGGAGACATGAAACGATCTCGGAAAAAACGCGATTATAACGACGATCTTTTTACGGCGCAAAGCGGATCAGGTATCAGGCATCAGGTATCAGGCATCAGAAAAGTGCGCGGAGCGCGCGGGGCTTTCTTTCCCCCTGCGGAGGCTGCAGGCTGGTTCCGCGTAGTGGAATGCGGCGGGGGGAGTGAGGGGGTTGCGGGAGTTCGGTTTGCGTTTGCCTTTGGTGCTTGCCCCACCGCCGCCAAACCCCTCCCCGGCCCTCCCCTTGTCAGGGGAGGGAGGTTGGCGTGGCGACCTCTGATCCCTGATCCCTGATCCCTGATCCCTGATCCCTGATCCCTGATCCCTGATACCTGAAGCGCTACAGCTTCCATGGCAGGATTACGAAGAATTTGAGATCGCGTTCGTCCTGGAAGAGGTTCTTGTAGCCCACCCAGCTTGGCTGGTCGGTCTTGTTGTCGTAGTGCGTGTAGTGCAGGCGGATGCGGGCGTTTTTCAGTGTGCCGGAGGGGATTACCCAGGTGAGGTCGAGGGACCAGGCGGCTTCCTTCAGGGTCTGTTGGACGCCGTATGCCTTGCCGCCCCAGCCGCGCGCGGCGGAAAGGGTCATGGTCAGGCCGGAGGTGTTGATGAGGTCGTCCAGCGAGCGGGAGAGGCTGACGAAAACCGCGCTTTCGCGGTTGTGGTTCCAGTCGGAACGGTTGTCCCACCAGGGTTCATACGCGCCGTTCGCGCCGCCATAGCGGCCGCTCAGGCGATAGACGAAATAGCCCAGGTGCGTCTCTCGCGTGCTGGGGGCGCGCGTGTGCAGGAATTCGCCTTTCAGGGCATAGCGCGAGAATTCGCGCGCGAAGGCCAGGTAATGCTGGAACGCCCAGCGTCCCGCGTAGTGGTTGTTGGAGATTTCGCCCGCAGTGGCCGAATCGTCGTGATCTCCCATGACGTAGAGCTGATAACTCAGATACAGCGGCGATTGCGTTGCGGATGCCGCTTGCCGGTACTTGAGTTTTACGTGCGCGCTTTGCAGGAATCCCGGCGCTTCGCCGTAGGCGATTTCCGCGGAAGTCTCCGGCGTGAAGGCGTAACGCGCGCCAATCGACCAGAGGTGATCGATTTTCGTCTCTTTGGCGTCGTCTTCCCGGAAGGCGTAGGTCTTGCGATACCACGGCGCTTTGTACTGCGTCACATACGCGCCCGCCAGCGACAAGCGTCCCGCGTCGATGCCGCTCTCCGCGCCGAGATAGGTGCCCGGCATCAAGGACCAATTGACGCCCAATACGCCGGGGCCGGAAGGCTGGAAATACCCCAGCTTGCCCCACCAGAGGCCGTCCTCGCGTTTGTGGCGCAGCTTCAGATGGGCGCGGTAAAGGGACGATCCGCCGCGCGCGTCCTTTTTCGACCAGTCTGCCGACCACGGGTCGGACCACGGAAAAAAGCTGATTTCATGGTCGGGACTGGCGCTGTTGTGGAGATCGTCCGTTGCGAAAACCCCCAGATCGAAGCCCGCCGTATCGGCGAGAAAGGGCGATGTGACTTCCAGGTTGCCTTGCAGCGTCCGGTGATGCAGGTTGCTGTCGAAGCGCCGCGTATCGACCCGGTAGCGTTCGCGGTTGCGCTGGAAATAGATCAGGTTTCCGGAAACTTCCGTGGCCTGGAATTCGGAAGCCAGCGCCGCCCACGCGCCGCCTTCCTCGCCTTGCGCTTCCCAGGCCGCGCAGGAGAGCGCCAGCGCCAGGAGAAAGGGGCGCGGGCGCTTCATTGCACCATTCCCGCCCGCGGCGCGACCCCCGTTTGCAGGGCGTAGGCCAGCATGTTTTCCCCGGAGAGCGGCGGACTGTAGAAATAGCCCTGGAAGATATGACAACCCAGTTTACACAACACGTCGATCTGCTCCTGGTTCTCGACGAATTCGACGACGATTTTCACGTCCAGCGCGTGACACAACTCCACGATGGTGTTGATGATCTCCACGCAGGTCTTGCTGGCGGCGACATCCTTGCTCAACACCTTGTCGATTTTCAGCGTATTGACCGGGAAATATTTTAAATATACTAATGAGCTGTGTCCCATGCCGAAGTCGTCGATGGAAATGGTGATGCCCAGATCATGAATTTGGTTCAGGATGCGGTTGTGTGGCGCATCCGGATCGAGGGCGATGGATTCGGTGACTTCGATGCCGATCATGCGCCGTTCCAGGCCGTGATGGTCCAGGCAGCGGATCACCTTGTCCGGCAGGGCGGTGTCGTTCAGTTGCCGGATGGAGACATTGACCGAGGTCTTGAAGCTGTCTTCCAGCCCGTGCTGCCGCCAGCGCGCGCGTTCGGCGCAGGCTTCGTTCAGCACCCACATGCCCAGGGGTTGCATGAAATCGCCGTCCTCGGAAATGGCGACCATGATGGGCGCGGGGATCGGGCCGTATTCCGGGTGCCGCCAGCGCACCAGCGCCTCGGTGCCGATGACCTTGCCGGAAATCTGGTCGACCTGCGGCTGGTATTCGAGATACAGTTCGTTGCCCTGTTTCAGGGCGCGTTCCAGGTCGCCCGCCAGCACGCGCGCCAGCGCGCCGATTTCGTCGCCGCGATCCAGGCATTTTTTTCCGGAAGGGCCGACGATGTTGCTGCAGGCGATGTCCATGAGGGCGCTCATGGCCTTCTTTTGCCGTTCCATGCGGATGCGGTCGAAAATCTTGACGAAGGGGAGGTACAGCAGGGTGCCCAGCGCCAGGTTGAAGCATTGCAGCAAGGCGCCCGCCAACGCGCCGCCGGTGGCGAAATAGCCGCTCAACAACGGCGGCGTCGTCCACATGACCGAGACGTTCACGTCCGGCACGAGGCCATAGTGCACCGCGACGAAACTGGTGAGCATCAAGACCAACGGCACCAGGACGAAGGGCAGGAAAAAGATGGGATTGAGAATGACCGGCAGGCCGAAGAGCAGCACTTCGTTGATGTTGAAGAGGCCGGGCACGAGGGAAATCTTCGCCAGGCGGCGGCTGCCGTCCTTGCGGTTGGCGATCAGGAGCGCGGCCAGAAGACAGATCGAGGAACCCGAGCCGCCCAGGAAGACGAAGGTATCGAGAAAGAGCTTGGTGATGACGTGCGGCGGCGGAAGTCCCGCCGCGTGCGCCGCGAGATTGCTGTTCGAGGCGGCCTCGAAGATGTCGTGCGTCAGGGGATCGAGCACGTTGGTGCCGTGAATCCCGAAGAACCAGAAGACATGCGTGATGAAGACGTAGGTGACGCCGGTATCGAAGGTGCTCTGGAAAAAGCGGAAAGGGTACAGGATCAGGTCATGCGCGCATTGATGCGCCGACATGCCGGTCAGCGCGCCAAAGGCAAAGGCGAACGCGGCAAGGAAAAACACGGTGAGGATGCCCGGAAACAGACAGGCAAAGGCTTGCAGAATGGCTGCTTCCATTCCTTCGGCGTAGATCAGCATCTGCAATCGCCGGATGCGCGCCAGGAACAGGAAGATGCGCGTCGAGACGATGGCGACGAGCATGCTGACGAACAGTCCCTGCACCCCCAGATATTCCAGGGCGTTTTCGCCCGGATTGATGAAGATGAAGATCATCAGCGCGGACAGCGCCGTCAGCGCCGCGATGACCGGGCTGATCGGGTTCGTCGGGTAGCGCTGGTTATACAGGATGGTGAGGTGATGGCTGATGCCGACGAGCATCGGCAAGGAGAGAATGCCAAAGGTGCCTTGCCAGACCAGGCCGTTGATTTTCGCCCAGCCCGCTCCGAAGAGTTCCGCCATGCCGTCCTGGTAGCCCGGAAAGGGCAGGTTGTTGAGCAGGGTGGCGAGCGCGCCCGCGACCACCAGCGGCAGGCACAGCAAAAAGCCGTTGCGGATGGCCTGCATGCTCGGACTGAACGCCCAGCCGGGCGAGGCCAGCGTGTAGATGCCGTCGAACAGACGCCGGACGAATGTCGTCATGCGCAAGGATTCATTCATGGTAAGGAAGCGTCAAAAAGAGTAAAGCCCTGCTTTTACCGGTTTGTCCTGGCCTCTCCCTCCATCCGGCCTTGGGGCTGCGTTGCCGGAAACGAGCTGTAAACTCCATCGCCATGCAAGATTCCTGCGCGCATCCGTCCAACAGGGTTATGGAAGTATGCGCCGCAACGCGGGCGCGTCAAGGAGAACCTGCTGACGGTTCATGGTTCTGATGTAACCGAGGTCAGGATGTCCTGCCCCCTTTCCTGCCCTTGCTGTTTTGTTCCTTGACGCGCTTCATTTTCTCACGAAAGCGCAGCAATTCGGCCTTGCGTTTTTCCGCCTCCTGGTTTTCCGCTTCCGTTTCCGGCGCGCCGGTTTCTTCCGGCGCTGTTTTCGTCTCTGGCGCTATCGCGTCGGGTACGCTCGCCTCTGCCGCCCATGTCACCAGCGTAGCCTTTGTTGCGACCGGCGTTTCTTCCGGGGCGGGCGCTTCGGTCACGGGCGCTTCTGCCTCTGGCACCGGCGCTGCTGGAACTTCCGCTTCCGGCGCTTCTTCCGGTGCAAGGGTTTTTGTTGCCGACACTTCCACAGCGGGCGTTTCCTCTGGCGCAACTTCCGCTTCTGGCGCTGCTTCTGGCGGTGTTTCCGCGCTGGATGCTTCCGTCGCCGTTACCAGCCGCACGGTTGGCGTTTCTTCGTCCGGCGCTTCTTCCGGGGCGGGGACTTCCGTTGCCGACACTTCCGCTGCGGGCGTCTCCGCCTCTGGCGCAGCTTCCGCTTCTGGCGCTTC
>JAITEO010000242.1 GCA_031281985.1 Zoogloeaceae bacterium
CCCCGGTGTTCACGCAGGCAGTCTTTTTCCCCGGCGGCGTCGATCGTCCCACCCTCACTCTGGAGGCACGGTGATGGCGTGGTCTTTCATCCCGCGCCGTGGAAAATCGCCGGTTTTACCCACCGCTGTTCCGCCCGCCGCCGCGCCTCGCGTACGCCAGAAACCCGGAAAGTGGCCGGGCGCGGTACGTCTCGCGCGGCGGGCGGCGGCGCGCCTTGCTCCCCGTCTGCTGCTGCTGTCCCAGGAAGTGGCGGGTTTGCGTGCCGTGGTAGCCAACCGGGAAGGCGGAATCTGGCGATTTTCCGAACCGGCTTTTTCCGGCATCAGCGATTTCGCGCACGCGCTGGATGAAGTGCTGGCGCGCTTGCGCCAGCAGGGCCTGGAACCGCCCCGACGCTGCTGTATCGCCACCTGCCTGATGACGCCCGCGCGGGTGGATGTGCCGGTCGCGCCGGAAAAACCACGTCCGGCGGCGGAAATGCGGGAATTGATGCGCGCGGAAATGGAGCCGGTTATCGCGGAGGCCGGCGCGCAATGGTCCATCGGCGCGGTACTTTACGCACGCGGGGTGCTGGATGCGGGGATGCGGGAGCGGACGACGCTGGAACTGGAAGCTCGCCGCATGCCCGCGAACAGCGCCCTGCGCTTCGGACAGGTGGCCTGCGAACTGGGCTTCCTGACGCCGGAAGTGCTGGAAGACGCCTTGCGCCAGCAGGAACGCCTGCAAGCCCTGGAAACCCATTTCGCCTGTGGCTGGAACGGCTGTGCCGGGGAAGCGGGAGAAGCGCCGGTCTGGCTCGCGGGCGCGATGGGGCTGGCCGCCTGGACGCAAATCGCGGCGGCCTGCAGGCGCCGTGGCCTGAAACTGCTGGGCACGCTGCCGCGCCTCTGGAGCGCGAGCGAAAACGCGGAAGAAACAGAAGAAACGGAAAGCCGCATCGCCCTGGAAATCCACAGCGAGGAAGTGATCGCCGTGCTGCGCCATCGTGGCCGAATCGCCGTCACGCGCGGCATGGGGCGCATGGAGCGTCCGCTGGAAGCCGGAACGCTTACCCGCATGGTGGAAGACTGGCGTGCCAGCGGCATCTGCGACCTGGAAATCCTCTGCCTGGACGCGCGCGACGAGCCAGCCATCCGCGCCCTGCTGGAAGAAATCGGGCAACGCTGGGGCGGCACACCGCGCTTCCACGATGCCGCCGCAGCCCGGAAACGGATATGGCAGGCGCTGACGGCGCTCGCCAGGGCACGGGCGGATGGGCGCGACGACCGGCTGCCGGTCATTCGCGCCGGCCTGCCAGCCCAGTCGCCCTTCCGGCGTGCCGGATTCTGGCACATTGCCGCACCCACGCTGACGCTGCTCGTGATCATCGGCCTGGGCGTCCGGCAGCGTCTGGAAATCCGGGCGACCGTGGCACGGCTGGATGCCCAGGAATTCGCCGGACAAAAGACCGCCAATGCCCGCCAGCAGGAAGCAAGGGTGTACGCGGAAGCCGCGCAAGTGGAAAAGACATTGGCGGCCCGGCGCCAGGAACTGGCGCGGCTGTTGCCGGAAGTGGAACGCCTGCAGGACATCGCGGCAATGACCGAGCGCCTGCCGCGCCTGCTGCGCCTGCTCGCGCGCAACATCGGCGACGCGGTGGTGCTGGAATCGGTGAGCAACGCCAGCACCGGCGGCAGCATCGGCAATGTCCGGGTGGTGGGCTGGTCGCCGGATTACGGCAGCGCGCAAGCGTTTGCCCTCGACGTGCAGGCCGCCACCGAAGGACTGGGCTACGCCGTGGCGCAGACCGAAGTGCGCGCGCAGAAAGGACGCGAAGGCAACAGCGGCTACGCGGTTTCCTTCTGGCTCGTGCCGACGGCGGAAGAACTGGCGCAGGGTACGGAAGCCGCCACCACGCCGGAAATCGCGCCGGAACCCACACCGGAACCCGCACCGCAAACGACAGAGGAAGGAAGTACGCCATGAGCGGACGCACGGCTTTCTGGAAGCTGCCCATCGTCTTCTGGCAGCGCTGTTCGTCCGCCGAGCGCGGGCAGATCGTGGCGGCTGCCTGTTTTCTCCTGGCGCTGCTGTTCTGGCTCTTCGTCTGGAAACCGGGGGAAAAGCAACTGGGCGAACTCATCTACCGTGGACAAAAACTCGCGCAGCGCCAAAAAGCCACCCAAGGCGCGGAAACGCAGAAACCACGGCTCGATACCTTCGTCAACATCGAACAGGAAAAAAAGAACCTGGAAGCGGTCACGGCATCGCTCGCCGCGCTGAAAGTGGAACAGCAGGCGCTCACGGCACGGCTTGTGTCCCTGGAAGATCTGGAAAGTCTGCAACGCCTGAAATCGGAATTGACGCGCCTGGCCGAAGAAGGCGACATGGAAGTGGTCGCGCTGGAACACCGCTATTGCCACGCGGACGACCGCGACCGCCCCCCGACGCTGGAACTGCTGCGGCAGGCAGCGAACTGCAATCCCTACCGCCGTCCCCTGCTCACGCTGAAAGCGCGGGCCAGCTACCGGGGACTGATGCAGTTTCTCGACGGGCTGCGCGATCTCTCCAATTTCGCCGCGCCGGTGTGGAGCGCGATCCATGTCGGCGGTGGCGGCAAACCGGCCAACCGCATCGTCGCCAGACAATGGCTGGAAGTGGAGATTCATCTTGCCTTCTGAACACATGCTCGCCCGCTTCGACACCCTGCTGGACCGCATGCCCGGCGCGGGCGCTTCCGACCTGCATCTGGTGGCCGGGCCACTCCCGCCCTGCTGGCGGCGACACGGCGAACTGCAACCCTGCGCGGACGAAGCGCCCTGGACGGAAGTAGACATGCAGGTGCTGACCTCGACGCTGCTCAACGCCCAGCGGCAACACATGCTTGCCGAATCCGGCAGCGCCGATCTGGGTCACGGCAGCGCGGGAGGACAGCGCTTTCGCATCAACATCTTCCGCGCCCTGGGACGGCTCGCGCTGGTGGCGCGGCATCTGCCCGACCATTTCGCCAGCCTCGCCGAATTGGCGTTGCCGCCGGTGCTGCGCGAACTGGCCTGGCTGCCCTACGGCCTGGTGCTGGTGACCGGCGTGACCGGCAGCGGCAAGAGCACTACGCTCGCAACCCTGATACACGAAATCAACGCCCACGCCGCCCGCCACATCCTGACCATCGAAGACCCGGTGGAATTTGTGCACCGCCCCCTGCAAAGCCTCGTCAGTCACCGCGAACTGGGCACGGATACGCCGGATTTCGCCCTCGCCGTGCGCGCCGCGCTGCGCGAAGACCCGGATGTCATTCTCGTCGGCGAAATGCGCGATACCGAAACCATGCGCGCCGCGCTCACCGCCGCCGAAACCGGGCACCTCGTCTTCTCCACCCTGCACACGGCGGACGCCGTGGGCGCGACGGAACGCTTCGTCGGCGCGTTTCCCGGCGAGGAACAGGAACTGGCGCGGCATCGCTTTTCGCTGGTGATGAAGGCGGTGGTGGCGCAGCAACTGCTGCCGTGCGCGGACGGCCGGGGGCGCGTGCCCGCCGTGGAAATCCTGCGGGGCACGCCTGCCGTAACCAATCTGGTGGCAACCGGACGCTCAGCGCAACTCTATTCCGCGATGGAATCCGGCGCGGAACTGGGCATGCAGACCTACGACCAATCCCTGGCGCAGCTCGCGCGCGCAAAACGGGTGGATGCCGGACTGGTACGCGCCCTGGCGCGCAACCCGGAAGGTTTCGACTGGCTGCTGAAGAACGGAGGCGGACATGAGCGCGCTGGCTGAAGCCACCCTCATTCAGGCCGGATTGCAGGCGGGCCTCTTTACGGACGAGGATCTGGCCCGTCTGCGTCCGCTCGCCCGCGCCCGCCGCGTGAGCCTCATGGAAGCGCTGGCAATGGAGCGCGCCCTGCCGCAGGCGGCCTTCTACCTGGCACTGGCGGAGGTGCGCGGCCTGCCCTGCGTGCAGTTTTCGCGCTGGACGGCGGACGCGCCCCTGCTCGCCAGATTGCCCGCGACCCTCCTGAAACGTCACCCGATGGCGGTACTGCGCGACCCGGAAGGCGTCGCGCACCTCGCCATCGCCAATCCCGACGACAGCATGGGCGTGGAAACGGCGCGGCGGGTGCTGGGCAACCTGCCGCTCGCCATTGCCGATCCCGACGATCTCACCACGCTGCTGCTGCGTCTGCGCGGACAGGAAGCAAGCGCGCAGACGGCGGAAGAAGACCCGGTGCGCCTCTTCGAGCGCATCGCGCGCGAAGCCCTGCTGCGCCGCGCTTCCGACATCCACATCGAGGCCATCCCGGACGGGGCGCGTGTACGCCTGCGGGTCGACGGGGCACTGGAAACCCTGGGCGCTCCGCTGCCCAGGGCGCTGGGCGACGCCCTGATTTCACGGGTCAAGGTGCTCTCCGGAATGGACATTGCCGAAGCGCGCGCGCCACAGGATGGCGCCCTCGTCTACACGCCCGCCGGCGGCACGCCCATCGAGATGCGTGCAGCTTCCGCGCCGGTGAAGTTCGGCGAACGCCTCACCCTGCGCGTGATGAAAAGCGATCCAGGACGCGAAACCCTGGACGCGCTGGGCATGCCGCCCGCGCTGGTGGCGCGGCTGCGGCAGGCGCTGGCGCGTCCGCACGGCATCGTGCTGGTGACAGGGCCGACCGGCAGCGGCAAGAGCACCACGCTCTATTGCGCCCTGCGCGAACTGGATGCCGAACGCCTCAACATCCTCACCGCCGAAGACCCGATCGAGCAGGTCATGCCCGGCATCTCGCAAACCCAGGTGGGGGCAAAGGTGGGCTTTGCCGGGGCGCTGCGCGCCTTTCTGCGCCACGACCCGGACGTCATTCTCGTCGGCGAAATCCGCGATCTGGAAACCGCCGATGTCGCCCTGAAGGCGGCGACGACCGGACACATGGTGCTCTCCACCTTGCACACCAACAGTGCCCCCGGCGCGATTACCCGGCTCGCGGACATCGGCTGCGAACGCTTCATGCTGGGCGCAACCCTGAACGGCATTCTCGCCCAGCGCCTCGTGCGTCTGTTGTGCCCGAACTGCAAGCGCGAACGCGCGGCAACGGCGGAAGAACGCCGGTTGCTGGGCGTCGCGGCGGAAACGTCCGCCACCCTGTGCGAGGCGCAGGGCTGTCCGCGCTGCCTGGGCAGCGGCTACCGGGGACGCATCGGTCTCTACGAAAGCCTGTGGATGGACGAAACGCTCGCCGCCGCCGTAGCCGCCGGGGCCGGGGAAACGGCCATTGCCGGAACGGCCCGCGATTACCGGCGGCTTGCCGACGACGCCCGCGCCAAGACGCTGGCGGGTCTGATCAGCCTGCGGGACGCGCGGGCCTTTCTCGCATGAGCGCCTTTACCTACCGTGCTCTGGACGCGCGCGGGCAGGAAGCGCGCGGATGGCTGGACGCGCCGGACGAAGCCGCCGCGCGGCGGTTGCTGAAGGAACGCGGTCTCAAGGTGCTGCGCATCGCGGCAGGCGAAGCAGAAGGTGACGGCACGCTGGCGCGCTTCGCGGCGCTGGGCCGGGCGCTCTCCCGGCTGCGCCCGATCGGCAATGGCGACCGGGTGCAGTTCTTTCGCCAGATGCAATTGATGCTGAAATCCGGGCACACCCTGCTGGAGGCCCTTTCCGCCCTGGCGCGTCTTGCCACGAAAGCGCGGCAGCGCGCCCTGCTGGAACGGCTTTCCGCCGCCATTCAGCGCGGCAGCAGCTTTGCCGCAGCTTGCGCGGAAGAAAAGGAACTCTTCAACCGGCTGGCGGTCAGGCTGATTGCGGCGGGCGAAGCTTCCGGCGAGCTGGGCGCGGTCTTCGAACGGCTCGCCGCCCTGTTGGAACGCCGTACCGAAGTCCGGCGGCAACTGCTGAACGCGATGGTCTATCCCGGTCTCGTGCTGGTCGCGGCCATCGGGGTGATTGCCTTTCTCGTCATTTCGGTCATTCCGCGCTTTGCCTCCTTCCTCAATGGCCGCGGCAAGGCGATTCCCGCCGAGGCGCAACTGATGCTGGATGCCGCCGACTGGCTGGCAAAATGGGGCTGGCTCGTGGGCGCAATTTTTCTCGCCGTGCTGATCGGCGTGCCGCTGGCGCGGCGTCTGCCGCAAACCCGGCTGGGTACGGATCGCGTCGCGCTGGCCATACCACTCCTGGGCAGCACCCTGGAATTCGCGGTCATGGCGCAGACTTCCTGGACATTCGGCGTGCTGGTGAAAAGCCGCCTCACGGTGCTGGAAGCCTTGCGCGTCTGCAAGGAAATTTCCGGCAACGCCGCCATCGCCAGGGCCTTTCACCGCGCCGCCGAGGCCGTTTTGCAAGGCAGGACGCTGGCGCTCGCGCTGGACCAGCGCGTCCTGCCCCGACTCATGCGACACATGGCGGCAGTCGGGGAAAAAAGCGGCCAGATCGATACAGTCATGGAAACACTGGGCGAGTACTACCAGAAGGCGCTGGACGCGCGGGTAAAACTCCTTTCTTCCATGATAGAGCCGATGCTGACCCTGCTGATCGGCGGCATCGTCGGCTTTGTTTACAAAGCGTTCTTCAAGGCCATGCTGGCCGTTTCCACTGGAGGCTGAAAATGCGGAAGTTCCCGCGCTGTCTTGCCCTTTGCCTTTTCCTGCCCCTGCCGGGCGCGGCGCAAACGTCCGCCCTGCCGGAGGGCACACCCGCCGCAATCCGGCGCGACCTGGCGACCGTGCAGCGTTATCACGAAGAAGTCGCCCGGCATCTGAACGACCGGACACGGAGCGCAAACGGCGCGCATGCCGGTACGAACGCCGCCAATCCCGCGCCGTCCCGCGCCGCGCCGCCGTCGCCGGAAACGTCTACCGCGCGTGAAATTCCAGAGCGCGACCCCTTCGAGGTGTCGCCGCGCCTGCTGGAAGCGCGCCCCCGTAGCCGCCTGCCCACTGGCGATTCCGCCGCGCTGGCCCGCAATCTCCGCCTGCGGGCGCTGGCACGCGGGCCTGCCGGAGGGGTCGCGCAAATCCAGAGCGGCCGGGAACTCCTCACCGTGCACGACGGCGACGAGCTGGATGTGGATGGCATCCGCTACACCGTGCGCCTGGAAGCGGATGGCCTCGTCCTGCGCGGCGCGGGCGCGCCGCAATACCGCCTGCAGGTTCGCTAGGGAGACGCCATGCTGGACAAACAGGACAGACGGCTCTGGTTTTCCATCCTGCTCGCGGCGCTGGCGTTTTGCGCGCTGACGACGCCAATCCCGGCGGAAGCGGCGGACGCACCGCCCGCCGTGGAAGAAAAGACGGCAGGGGAAACACCGGAAAACACAGCGGAAAAAACACCGGACGCACCAGCGAAAAAAGGCGGGCTTCCCGGCAAGGGCGGCAAGAAGGCGGATGCGCCAGGCGACCTTTATCTGCGTCAGATCACGCTGGATGAGGCGGCGCAGATCATCGCCCAGGTGGGCAGAACCAGCGTCGTGGTTTCCGCCTCGGTGGCAAACCGGGTGGTCTCGCTCTATCTGCGCGAGGCGAAGGTGGAGCACATGGTGAAAAACCTCTGCCGGGCGGCGGGCATCTGGTATCGCCACGACCAGGAAACACAGACCTGGATACTGATGAGCGCGAAGGAATTCCAGGAAGACCTCGTGATTGCCCGCGACGAAGTCACCCGCGTCTGGACACTGCGGCACCACAATGTGGTCAGTCTCGCCAACGCCGTGCGGGCGCTTCTGGGCGCGCGGGTGGCGCTCGTGGAGCCGGTGGAGGAGCGCGCGCCGGAAAGCATGGGCAGCACGGCGCGCATGGGCGGCGGCGGCGCGCGCTCTTCCTTCGGCGACGGCACGGAGCGGAGCATCGGCGCTTCCCGTTCCGTGACGCGCGGCGGCGGTGGCAGTCAAGCGGATTACGACGCGCGCAAGAATCTGGAGAAGATTTCGCAGGCAGCGCTGACTGCCGCCACCGGCGCGGAAGACGGCAACACCGAAGGGCTGGCCGCCGTCGACCTGCAGCGCGCCGCCTCCGCGCAGGGATTGCCGATTACCGTGACCTACAACCGGATGCACAATCTCCTGATCGTGCGCAGCAGCGACGAACGCGCGCTGGCCGACATCGACACGCTCATCGGCGAGATGGACAAGCCACCCCGCCAGGTTCTGCTGGAAATGAAAATCATGGAAGTGGAACTGGGCGATGAATTCCGCTCGGTGTTCGACTTCGGCACGAGCGGCCGCACCACTTCCAGCGGGCCGCTGGGTCTGGGCACGCTGCCGCAGGATATCGTCGAACCGGGAGGAAGCACGGCACGGCGGAGCGGCTTCATCGGCGGCTTCGGCGTGGAGGAAGGCGCAAGCGCCGTCTGGCAGTTCGTGAACGACCGCCTGTGGGCGCGGCTGCAACTGCTGGAAGGACAAAACCGGGTCAATGTGCTCGCCACGCCCATGCTGATCGCCGCCAACGACCAGCCCGCGCGACTCTTCATCGGCGACGAGCAGGTGCTCGTCACCGGCGCAAGCGCGAACAGCTACACCGGCACGACCGGCGCTTCCGCCGCCACCATCACGGTGGAAACCGAACAGCGCAATGTCGGCCAGACCCTGATCGTCCTGCCGCGCATCAACGCCGACCGCTCAGTGACGCTCACCATCGACCAGGACAATTCCCGCGTGAGTTCCGGTGCGGCCACCCTGCCGCTCGCCATGCCGGACGGCAACATCTACCAGTTTCCCATTGACACGGTGAATACCGCCAACCTGCAGGTGACCGCGCACGCCCGCGACGGCCTCACGGTCGCCATCGGCGGCATGATACGCCAGCGGGTCAGCGACGCCGAAACCAAGGTGCCGCTGCTGGGCGATCTGCCGCTGCTGGGGATGCTGTTCAGGAAAACCGCGCGCGCCAATACCCGCAGTCAATTGCTGCTGCTGATCACGCCGCACGTGCTGGAAACGCCGGAAGAAGGCGCAGCGCTGGCGGCAGAAAAAACAGAAGAAACCAGCCGCCTGAACGCCGCGCGGCGTCCGCACGCCGATATCTTCCAGGAAGCCCCCCGCAACGGCTATTCCAGCCCCCTGCTGGAAAACCTGGGTTTTTCCCGTGAATTTTCCCGCGAAAAGGAAACGCCATGAACAGGAAACAGGAGACAGGAGACAGGCTGGATGAAGTGCTCGATCCTTCAGCCTTTCACCACGCGGCAGACGCAATATCCGCCTCCGCAGTGCGGGCGCATGACGCCGGCACAAGCCTTGATGCCGCCCTCACGGCGGTGAGCGACATCCTGCTCGGCAAGCCGGAAACCGTCCGCCTCGCCCTGGCCTGCCTCATCGCGGGCGGACATCTGCTGCTGGAAGACCTGCCGGGCATGGGCAA
>JAITEO010000026.1 GCA_031281985.1 Zoogloeaceae bacterium
AGCTTCTTCCTTCCTCCTCCCGCCGCGCGTATGCGCGGACGAACACCTGCCGCCTTCCGCTCCTCTCCCGTCGCCTCTTCCTCCTTCAATTCCGCAAGCCCCGCATGGATCGTCGTTCGCGACAGCCCTGTTGCCTTCCCTACCGCGCTGATCCCTCCTCGACCCAGGCTCCTCGCCTCCACCGCAGCCCACATCCTCAGACTCGCTTCGTCCAGCCTCCTGGACAGCGTCCGGTATTTCGCATCTATCGCCAAAAAATCTATCATCTCCCCATGATAGCGGGTGCGATCCTGACCCGGCAAAAGTGGTTTTTTACTTTTTGACGTTTCTGCATAGTACGGCATAATGTCAAGCCATACGTGCGTGTTCATTACGGTTCATTACAAATCTGTGGCGTCCGCCAGCAGCAGTTGGACCTGACAGGAGGGAGCATCCGATGCAATTCGATATTGAATCCATCCGTTTTCGCGGCGAATCCGGCTATGCTGGCGTATTGCGAAAGATGTCCGGGATCGAGGCGTTGGCGGCGAAAGTTCCCACGGATTCAACACGCATACGCCGGACGTTGATGGCCGAGCGTCTGTCGCTCGGCAAGCGCGCGGCGCCCAACGCCTACCGGGTGGCGCAAGCCTTGCGCAAGCGTTTCGGCCTGGATGCGCCCATCGAACTCTATCAGGCCGCTGGCGCAAGAAACGCCCTTCTCCCCTTTTCCGCCACGCCGCTCCTCCTGGAAATACGCGAACACCTGCCCGCCCTGCTGGATGACGATGCGCTGGCAGCGCTCCTGGGGCGCGAAATCGGCCACTGCCTCGCGCACGGCGCCAACAATCCCTATCGCATCCCGTCGCTTGCCACCGCCCGGATCCTGCAAGACGATGAAACGCAAAAGGAACGCCGCACCGCCGCCCAGCAACTGGCCATGGCGCAGGAAATCACCGCCGATCGCCTCGGCCTCATCGCCTGCTCCGGCCTGGAAGCCTTCCTGCGCCTGGAACTGGCAACCACCACCGGACTGCCGACCGACACCCTGACCGACGAGGATACCGCCATCCATCTCGCCCAAACCAGGGCGCTGATGGAAACGGCGCTGGCGGCCACCGAACCCGGCAACACCGCTCCAGAACACAGTCTGCGCACCTGGGCCTTGTGGCTGTTTTCGGAAACCGACGCCTATCAGCAATTGAGCGGACGCGGCCCCGGCTCGCGCAAGCTCGCGGAACTGGACGCGCTCCTGATGCAGGCGCTGAGAAAATCCGGCGTGGCGCTCGGCGTGCCCATCCGCCTGGAAGACCCGCCCAAGACGACCCAGGCTGCCGCGCTGGCCGCCTCCGTCCTGGTAGCCAGCGCCGACGGCGAATTGGCGGAAGCGAAAATCCAGGTCATCGAGCGCGTCTTTTCGCCGCTGGTGCACGACTGGCGGCATTTCCTCACGCCGGATTCGGCGCTGGACAAGTTCCAGCGTCTTGCGCCGGTGCTCCTTGCCAGCGGCGATCCGGCGCAACGCGCGCTCTTTTCCCTCACTGCGCATACGCTGATAGTCGACGGCGAATGCAGCATCGGCGAGGCGGAAACCCTCGTCGCCCTCGGCGACGCGCTGGGCTGCCGCAAACTCCTGCGCGAACTGCTGCCGCCGCTCCTTGCCCGCTTCGATCTCAACCTGGAGGGCATCCTGGCGCGGCCGGGACGCAGCCTTCCCATGCCGCCGCGCAAGACGGAAGCGGAAGACGCCTTGAACGTTCATCTGCAAGACACGCTGCGCCGCGGCGGCGGCACGAGCAGCCTGCGCCACCTGCTGCAACTGCTGGGCTTGCAGCATGCCGCGCCCGAAGGCGTCGAACGCCTGATCCGCGCCGTCCAGGCCAATGACCTTGCCATCGAACCCGCGCCGGATCGGCATCTGGATACGCTCCACCGGCTCGTCCCCCTGCCGGGCAAATCGCTTCCCGCCATCGAACTGCCCAAAGCGCCGCCCGCGGGCAGCGGCCCCAACAACCTGCGCCTCACGCAAGCCCTGACGCGCCTGCGCGAGCGGCTGGCTGGCCGCGACGAACGCAATCCCTCCCTTTGCCTGCACGTCTGCCGTCCTGGCCGCGCCATCGATTTGCACGCGCTGGAACAGGTCTCTGCCGGTCTTGCCGGGCATACCCTGGCGCTTTTGCGCGACGGCAAGCACGCGCGCCTGTTCGACGCGCGAGAAACCGAGACGGACGATGCCGCGTACCGATTGGCGAAATCGCTGCTGCAACTGGCGCGCGAACATCACGCCCAACAGGAGGAGAGCGGCGCGAGCAACCTGTATCTGGGCTATCCCTTCCTTACCGGAGTAGTGAGCGGCCGTTTGCTGCGCGCGCCATTGATTCTCTATCCGGTCGACATCGAGCGCAGCGTGCGCAACGGCGTCTTTGGCCTGAACGTTCCCGCCCACGGCGCGCCGATTGCCAATCAATCCCTGCTGCGCCTGATTTTCCAGCGCAAGGGACGCCTCTACCCCGACGAACTGGCGGAAAAGGCCGACGGACTGGCCGCTTCCGGAGCCAAGGCGCTGCTGGATGAACTCGCCCTGATGGAGGCGGGCGTCGAGGAGGAAGGCAAGCCGCTGTTGCCGTTTGCCGATCGGCGCGAGGAATTCGCCCAGCGCCAGGAGGAGGAGCGTCTGGAAATCGAGGCATGCGCCGTGCTGGGGTTGTTCCCGCAATCCTGCTCCTATCTCTTGCAGGATTACGACGAACTGCTGCAAGCGCTGGGCAGCGGGATGCCGCCGGAAAACCTGCTGGCGAGCGTGTGGGAACTCCTGCCGCAGGAATTGAAGGCGGCGCTTTCCTTTACCGACCTGCCTTCGGGACGCAACCTGCCGATGGGCATGCCGGTATTGCCGGTACTGCCCGCCGACCCCGTGCAGCGCGCCGCGCTGGAGATGACGCGCGCCACTCCGGCGCTGGTGGTGGAAGGGCCGCCCGGAACCGGCAAGAGCCAGGTCATCGTCAATCTGGTCGCGGACGCGCTGGCGCGCGGGGAAAAGGTGGCGGTGCTCTGCGAAAAACGCGCTTCGCTCGACGTGGTGGCGCAGCGCCTCGAAAACCTGGGACTGCGGCATCTGCTGGCGGTCGTGCAGGATGCGCGCGCCGACCGCCACGCGCTGTACCAGCAACTCGCCACGCGGCTGGAAAACGCCGCGCCCAACGCAATCGTCCTGCCCAGGAATACGGCGACGGAGGAAATCAACCGCCTGATGCAGCGCCTGAACCAGCGCGCCGCCCTGACGCGCATGACCCTGCCGGAACACGCCAGCGAAGACGCGCCCGCCATGACGCTGGGCGCGCTGCATACCTATGCCGCGGGCCTGAGCGTTCCCCTGCCCTGCGTGGATGAGCGCCTCTACACCCTGACGCCCGCGCGCATGGATGCGCTGGCAACGCAGATCGCCGGCATTTTTCCCCAGGCGGACATCTGGCGCAGCGGCAGCTTCTGGCGTCCGCCCGCGAGCATGCCTTCCGCCGCCCGCGTCAGTTTTGCCCATTTCGACAATGACAAGGCCAACGCCTTCCTGAAATACCTCATCACCGCCCACAGCGCCGCCAAGGTGCTGGAAGACGCGCTGGCCGCCGCCGGACTGTCCGCCGACCCGTCGGGCTACGCCGCCCTGCGATCGGCCAAGAACGGCCTGTTGGCCGCCTACCATTTCCGCAAGCAACAAGAGAGCGCGGCGGGACAGGCAACGCTGACCGCCCTGCTGAACGAGGACGCGCGCCTGGAACTGATCGAGCGCACCCAGCCGGTATGGCGCGCGCTGGCGGATTCCCGTTCCCGGCGTCAGGAACACGCGCTCGGCAACCACTGGTTCGCGGAATTCATCGGCAAGCTCACCGTCCAGCCGGAAGGAGAAGAATCGCTGAAAAAATTGATTCGCCTCTGGCACAAGCATGATGCCATCATGGACGCGTTTCCGCAGCCCTTCGACTTCCTCCCCGACCAGGCGGTGTTGCAGGCGTTGAAGCAGTTGCGCGCCAATGCGGGCAGCGCCATGCGTTTCTTGAGTCCGGCCTGCTGGCAGGCGCAGAAAGTGGTGCGCGCCTGGCTGGAGATACAGTGGCCGGAAAAAGCGGGCGCGACCATCGACGCCGCCTTCCTCGACCACCTGGATGACAAGGCCGCCGCCGCCCGTTGCTGGCAGGGACTGATCAACATGCTGCACTGGCTGAATCCGCAGCGCGAAGACATGCCCGAAAACATAGGGGAAGCGCGCGCCTGGATCCGGGCGGCGACGGCACTCATCGATCCGGCGCTCACCCTGATCCAGCATCGCGGAGACCTGGAGATCATGGGCTTCTGGCGCGGCACGCCCAATGCCGAAATCATTGCCGGATGGGATGAAAAGGCCAATTACTGGATCGATTGTCATCACAGCGCCCAAGCCTTGCGCAACGTGTTCGACACGTTGAAGAAAGAGGAAAGCGCCCTGCAGGCGCTCAACGCCTTTCCGAACGGCTGGGATGGCGAAGCCCTCGAGGAGTGGAGCCAGCGCGTGGAGCCGCTGGTCAATGCCGTCTCCTCGATGTCCAAGCTGGCGGCGGCCATCGATCCCGTGCATGCGGCGCTGCCCTGGCTGCCCAGACTGCCGACGACGCAATTGTTGAATACGCTGATCGCCGCCTGGCGGCGCGACGCCGCGCAACTGATCGGCACGGATCGCCGTCTGGCGAAGGCGCAGGCCATCGCGCCGCAGGCGCAGATGTTCCTCGCGCCGCTCTCCGATGGCGCGGCGTTCGACACGCCGGAAGCCTGGGCGGACGGCGTGCGCAAGACCTGGGCAAAATCCGCGCTGACGGCGCTGGAAAAATTCAGCAACGACCTTTTTGCGCTGGATGAGGAAAGCCGCGCCGCCGAATCCCAATTGGCCGCCCTGTACGAGGAAGAGCGCCGTTTTGCCCTGGCGCGCATCCTCGCGCGCCAGGATCAGGCGCCCATCCTGCGCGCGCCGCCCGCGGAAAAGGGCGCGCGCCGCAGCACCGAGCAGATTACGCGCACCGTCATGTTGAAGGAAGCCCAGAAACAACGTCATCCGTTGTCGTTGCGGGAATTCGCGCATCGCTTCTGGGACAAGGGACTCACGGACGTGCTGCCGATCTGGCTGCTTTCTCCGGAAACCGCTTCTCAGATTTTCCCGCGCGTGCCGCTCTTCGATCTCCTCATCGTCGATGAAGCCTCGCAATGCGCCATCGAAAACAGCCTGCCGGCGCTGATGCGCGCCCGCCGCGTGGTCATCGCCGGGGACGAACGGCAGATGCCGCCGGATGACGCCTTCAAGGCCACGGCAAAAAGCGAGGACGCCGCCAAGGGAACTGGCGAGGACGACCTCTTTGCCGCGCGCGAAATCTTCGACGCGGAATCCCTGCTGACCCTGGCGCTGCATCGCGTCCCGCGCGTGGCGCTCTCCTGGCAATACCGCTGCCAGCGCGAGGAACTGTTCGCCTTCTCCAATTGCGCCCTCTACGCGGGGAACCTGAAGACCATTCCCGCCCCGGAGAACCGGCAGGCGGCGCTACGCTGGATCGAGGTTCCCAATGGCCGCCATGAGGCGGGCGCGAACCTGCCGGAAACCTATGTCGTCGTCAATCTGCTGGCGCAGTTGCTGCAACGTCCCGACAAACCGTCGCTGGGCGTGATCACCTTCAATCCGGTGCAGCGGCGCGCCATTCTCGACGAAATCGACCGCCGCCAGGAAGCCGACGCGCAATTTGCCGAAAGCTGGCAACAGGCCATGAGCCGGGCGCGCCCGGAGGAACGCCCGTTCATCAGGAACCTGGAAAACGTGCAGGGAGACGAGCGCGACCTCATCATCTTTTCGCTCGGACACGCGCCCGTCGAGCGTATCGGGCGCAATGGCGAAAAGAAAATCCACGTTCCCGCCTACTTCGGTTCGCTGGGGCAACCAGGCGGCGAACGGCGATTGAATGTCGCCATCACCCGCGCCAGGAAGGAGACCTTCATCGTCGCTTCCTTCGATCCGCGCCTGCTTTCGGTAGCGCGCAGCAAATACGACGGCCCGCGGCTGTTCAAGGATTTCCTCCTGTACGCGCGGCAGGTTTCCGCAGGCAGGGACGATCGGGCGGCAGAGGTGCTGAAGGTTGCGGGCAACGCCGCCGCCGGGGGACTTTTGCCCGCGGATGTCGGCGCGCGCCCCGCCGCCTGGCTGCCGCTTCCGGTCCAGGTCGCGCTGGCGCTGGAGGGGTTGGGCATGGAATGCGAACGGGAGGTCGGCGTTTCCGGTTTTCGCATTCCGCTGGCCGTCCGGGATGCCGGGCGTCCCGGACGGTATCTCCTGGGACTGCTGTTCGACGAAACGCTCCCGGCCGACGACGGCTTCGAGCGGCACGCGCACATCCCCCACGCGCTCGCCCGCCAGGGCTGGAAATTCAAGCGCATTTCCAGCCGGGAATGGGACCGGCAACGCACGCAGGTGCTGATGGACATTCGCGCGGCGCTGGAAGCGGCGCGCCAGGACACCGGCAGCGAGACGCCCGTCGCGGAACTGGACATGCAGGCGCT
>JAITEO010000309.1 GCA_031281985.1 Zoogloeaceae bacterium
GGCGCCTGACATTGCGCAGCAGAACGCACGCATTCCATATACCATATGAAATCCTTTGCCATCGGCTCCCACGAAAAACAGGCGGTGACGATCACCGTTCTTGGCTATGAACGCCCTCCGTCTGGGGAGTTCTACGATGACAATTGGCTGCTCTGCGAGGTTTCTGTCCGCGTTGGCGCGTTCAGCGGCAAGTTCCAGGCGCACTTCTTGACTGCCGAGCTGGAAGCGCTCGGGCGTGGTCTTGGCAAATTGCACCAGGAGCTACGGGGGAGCTATGCCTTCGAACCCATGGAAGGCCAACTTGTCCTGCGCGCTTCCTGCAGTCACCTTGGGCACATCCGTATTACGGGCGTGGCAATGGACGAAGTGGGCATCGGCAACAAACTCGCCTTTGATTTCTCGCTGGATCAGTCCTACTTGACGACGATCCTGCGCGCGTTATCGGATGTGGTGCAGACCTTCCCGGTACGCACCTGAAAAAGCCAGGCGCTTTTATATCCGCAAGAAATGAGTGGCAGGAGGCGCTATGCCGCCCCTACGAGAACCCACCGTGCGCCATGACGAGTGCTCAATCCTCTGTCCTCTGTCCTCTGTCTTCTGTCCTCTGCTCCCCTGCCCGCCGTACCTGCCAGAGGACGAGCAGCGCGCCGATTCCGCCGAAGGCTGCCATGCCGAGTGACAGGTTCAGGCGGCTGCCCCAGAGCATTGGCGCGGCGAAGGCGGCGATGGCGGAATTGATGATGGTTTGCACGAAGGCTTGGCAGGATGCGGCGGTGCCCCGGTTCTGCGGGAACATGTCGAGGCCGCGCAGGGTGACGGTGGGGACGGCCATGGCGATGCCCAGGTTGTAGCCGATGATGGGCAGGACGGCGGGAATGCGCCAGGACGGCAGGAAGCCGGAAACCAGCAGGTTGAGGCAGGCCGCCGCGCCCATGACGGCGGAGGCGACGCACAGGGTGCGGTAATCGCTCCAGCGTCCCGACACGCGCCCGGAAATCCAGGAGCCGCTCATCATGCCGATCATGGCGGGGATGAACAGCCAGTGGAAATCCGTGGCGCCCAGCCCCAGAAGCTGGCGAATGAAGGCCGTCGCGGACATCACATAGATGAAGAATCCGCCAAAGAACAACCCCAGCCCGATGGAAAGCACCAGGAAGGCCGGATTGCTCAGGATGCTTCTGTAGCTGGCAAGCAGGGGCAGGATGGCGAAGGGTCGGCGTTTTTCCGGCGGCAGGGATTCGGGCAGTTGCCGCCAGCAGACGAGCAGCAACAGGGCGGAGGCCAGGGCGAGAAAGAAGAAGATGGCGCGCCAGCCCACCAGATGCAATATCCAGCCGCCAAACATGGGCGCGATGGCGGGCGCGACCGCGAACATGATGGCAATCTGGGCAATCAACCGCTGGGCTTCCGCGCCCTCGTAGAGATCGCGCACGATGGCGCGGCCAACCACCATGCCCGTGCCTGCGGCCAGTCCCTGCAGGGCGCGCATCGTCCAGAGCATCTCGATGCTGGTCGAAAAGGCGCAGCCGAGCGCGGACAGGGCATAGACGACGATGCCGACCAGCACCACCCGGCGACGTCCGAAGCTGTCGGAAAACGCGCCGTGCCAGAGCGTCATCAGGCCGAAGGTGACGAGATAGATGGAAAGCGTCTGCTGGATTTGCAGGGAATCGGCAGAAAGCGCCGCGCTGATTTCCGGAAAAGCGGGCAGATAGGCGTCGATGGAAAACGGGCCGACGGCGGCCAGCGCCGCCAGCAGAACGGCAAGGCTCAAAGGGTGGCGCGCGGTCGCGTTCATGTCGATTCGATGAAGGGACGGCGGTATTGCAGGGCTTCCGCCAGATGATTCTTTTCGATGCAGGCAGAGGCCGCCAGATCGGCGATGGTGCGCGCGACCTTCATCACCCGGTGCCAGGAACGGGCGGTGAGATCGAGGCGGGCGGCGGCATGGGTCAGCAGGTTCGTGGCTTCCTGGCTCATGGCGGCATGTTGCTCGATGTTTTCCGGCCCCAGACGGGCATTGCTCATGCCTTGCCTTGCGCGCTGCCTTGCCGTCGCCGCCATCACCCGCTCCCGAATCCGCGCCGAGGATTCGCCGCCCGCCGCCTGCGCCAGGGTTTGCGCGGGCAGCGCCGGAACCTCGATCAACAGATCCATGCGATCGAGGATAGGCCCGGAAATGCGGCTGCGGTAGCGCTGGATCTTGTCCGGCGAACAGTGGCAACGTCCGTTGGGATGTCCCTGCCAGCCGCAGGGACAGGGATTCATCGCCGCCACCAGTTGAAAGTGCGCCGGAAAGGTGGCGTGACGGGCGGCGCGCGCGATGTGGATCTGGCCGCGCTCCAGCGGCTCGCGCAGGCTTTCCAGCACCTTGCGGTCGAATTCCGGGAATTCGTCGAGAAAGAGCACGCCCTGCGTGGCCAGGCTGATTTCCCCGGGACGCGGCGGACTGCCGCCGCCCACCAGGGCGACGGCGGAAGCGGTGGCGTGCGGCGCGCGATAGGGACGAACGCGAAACTGCGCGGGATCGAAACGTCCAGCCAGCGACAACACGGCGGCGGATTCGCGCGCCGCCGCGTCGTCGAGCGGCGGCATGAGACCGGGAAGCCGCGCCGCCAGCATGGATTTGCCGCTGCCCGGCGGGCCGAACATCAACAGCGAATGCCCGCCCGCCGCCGCGATTTCCAATACCCGGCGCGCCTGCGACTGCCCCTTGATGTCGGCCATGTCGGGAAAGACCGGCGGCGCGCTGGCGCTTTGCGCCTGCGCCGGAAGAAGCTCGCCTTGTCCGGCAAGCCAGGCGCAGACTTCCAGCAGGGATTTCGCGCCCCAAACCTCGCCCGCTTCCGCCAGCGCCGCCTCGTCGGCGCTCTCTTTCGGCAGGACGAAACGCGCCGGTTTTTCCGCCGTTTTCCCTTCTCCCGTTTCCTGTTGCGAGAACAGCGCCATGGCAAACGCGCCGCGTATGGGCTGCAAATCGCCGGAAAGCGAGAGTTCGCCCGCGAACTCGTGTGTCTGAAACTGTTCTTGCAAGATACGCGCGGGAAGCTGGCCGGAAGCGGCGAGGATGCCCAGCGCGATGGGCAGGTCGTAACGCCCGGATTCCTTGGGTAAATCGGCGGGCGCCAGATTGACGGTGATGCGTCCCAGGGGAAACTCGAAACCGGAATTGCGTATCGCGGCGCGCACCCGGTCGCGCGCTTCCTTGACCTCGGTATCGGGCAATCCTACCAGCATGAACTGGGGAACGCCCGGCTCCAGATGCGCCTCTACCCGCACTCGTGGCGCGCGCAGGCCATCGACGCCCCGGCACCAGAGGCTGGCAAGCGGCATGATGGCGAGGCTATGCCTTGTCCATGTTGTCCCGCGACGCCTCTTCCAGCGCCGCCAGACGGACTTCCAGCGCACGCAGCTTTTCGCGGGTGCGATTCAGGATTTCCGTCTGAATGTCGAATTCCTCGCGCGTGACCAGTTCCATGCGCGAGAAGAACCCGGACATCATGGCACGCATGTTCTTTTCCATGTCCGCAATTGGGCTGGAAGTTATTATCGCGTTGATTTTGTTGGAAAAATCTTCAAAATTGCTGGGGGTAAACATTGCTTTTCTCCTTTCCCATTTACAGGTTTGCAAGTTTAACACACGGTGTTGCACTGCACCATATATGTTTTGTTCATGCTTGTGTTCGTCAAAAAGTAACCCCCCACTTTTTGCCGGTTGCGTTCGCAAAAAAGGGCAAGCAAGGCGCGTCCTTTTGGGGAATAAAGGCAACGCAACCCAACCCAAAATACGCCTTGCCGGATTGGTGCGCAGCCGGGGATCGATGCACAAAACTGGTGCGACTTCTCGGCGCAAGCGGGGAAAATATCCGCTAACCCAATGATTTGAAAAGTAAAAAATTACTGGCATAAAGACTGCTATCGGTCTGGCGCAAGATGCTTCATGGCGCTTCAAGTCTTTTCGGATGACCAGAAAGCCGGCTTGGGCGACTCGTCAGCAACCGCATTTTTTTAACGAGGAACCACTCATGAAATTTGTAACTGCCATCATCAAGCCTTTCAAGCTTGACGAAGTGCGCGAAGCCCTTTCCGCCATTGGCGTACAGGGCATCACCGTGACCGAGGTGAAGGGCTTTGGCCGTCAGAAAGGGCATACCGAACTGTATCGCGGCGCGGAATATGTCGTCGATTTCCTGCCCAAGGTCAAAATCGAGGCCGCCATCACCGACGCGCTCCTGGATCAGGTTGTCGAGGCGATAGAGAAGGCCGCCAGCACGGGAAAGATCGGCGACGGCAAGATTTTTGTCGCGGACCTGGAACAGGTCATTCGCATCCGTACCGGCGAAACCGGCAACGACGCCCTCTAAGGAGAACATCATCATGAAACGTCTGTTTGCACTCTTGAGCCTGTTGGGCGCCGTCAGCCTGGGAACGCCCGCCTGGGCGCAGGAAGCCGTTCCCGCGGAGGTCGTCGTCAGCGAAACGACGGTGGTCGTGGAAACCGCGCCTGCCGCCGAAGCCGCACAAGCAGAGGCCGCCGTCACGCCGCCCGACAGCGGCGACACCTCCTGGATGCTCACCTCCACCATGCTGGTCATCCTGATGACCATCCCCGGCCTGGCGCTGTTCTATGGCGGCCTGGCGCGCAGCAAGAACATGCTTTCCGTGCTCATGCATGTCTTCATCATCTTCTGTCTGATGACCTTGCTGTGGTGTCTCTATGGTTACAGCCTGGCCTTTTCCGGCGAAGGGCCGATCATCGGCAATCTGGAGAAACTCTTCCTTTCGGGCATCGAAACCACCAGTCTCAACAACACCATGCCGGAATACGTCTGGGTCGCCTTCCAGTCCACCTTCGCCGCCATCACCACGGCGCTGATCGTCGGCGCGTTCGCGGAACGCATCCGCTTTTCCGCCGTCGTCATTTTCGCCATCCTCTGGTACACCTTCAGCTATGTGCCGATGGCGCACATCGTTTGGGGCGGCGGTTTCCTGTTCGCGGACGGCGCGCTCGATTTCGCGGGCGGCACGGTGGTGCATATCAACGCCGGCGTTGCCGGTCTGGTGGGCGCCTATCTGTTGGGCAAGCGCATCGGCTTTGGACGGGAAGCCCTGACGCCGCATTCGCTCACCCTGACCATGGTCGGCGCGTCCCTCCTGTGGGTCGGCTGGTTCGGCTTCAACGCCGGTTCCGCGGGCGCGGCCAACGGTCTGGCGGGTCTGGCCTTCGTGAATACCATCCTGGCGACCGCCGCAGCAACGCTTGCCTGGATCACGGGCGAGGCCATCTTCAAGGGACATCCCTCCAGCCTCGGCGCGGCTTCTGGCGCGGTGGCCGGTCTGGTGGCGGTGACGCCTGCGGCGGGCTATGTCGGGCCGATGGGTTCCATCGCCATCGGCGTTGCCGCTGGCTTCGTCTGCCTGTGGGGCGTGAATGGCCTGAAGAGAATGCTGGGCGCGGATGACGCCTTCGACGTCTTCGGCGTGCATGGCGTCGGCGGCATCCTGGGCGCGATTCTCACCGGCGTGTTTGCCGAACCCACATTGGGCGGCCAGGGCTTCGGCGACGGCAACGCCAACATGGCGGCGCAACTCTTCGTGCAGGTAAAGAGCGTGGGCGTCACCATCCTTTGGTCGGGCATCGTCGCCTTCCTCGCCTACAAGATTGCCGACCTCTTCGTGGGGCTTCGGGTTCCCGAAGAAGAAGAACGCCAGGGTCTGGACATCTCCGCCCACGGAGAAACCGCCTACCACTTCTGACGACAACCTTGCCTCTCTCCTTTGGCGCTCCGCAGTGGAGCGCTTTTTTTATGTCCCGCGCAGGATGATCCAGAAGGCGTCAAAACTGCGCGCTACAGCACTTCCACTTTTCATGGCATCCATTGCCCGGAGGTGCAATGAAAAGTGGAGAAAACCAACGAAGCGCCGCCGCTTGCCGTCCCCTCTCCCCCAATCCTTGGGGGGAGAGGGTGCCCGGCAGGGCGGGAGAGGGGGCAGCACGGCGCGTTGTCCGGGGTTTTCCTGGGAAAGTCGCAGCCTGCAAGCCATCCCCTGAGACAAAAGGGGGGGACTGAGGGGTCATCCTGCCAATCCTGTTCATCCTGTCAAAATTGTTTTTCCTCCCAACAAAGGGGGGAAGAAGAGATTCGACAGGATGAACAGGATGGTTGTCTTCCCCCCTGCTGGAGCCGAAGGCGGAAGGACAGCCGCAGGCTGGTTCCGCGTAGCGGAATGCAGCGAAGCCGCACACAAGGGGGGACTGAGGGGGTTTGCGGCGGTTTGTTTTGCATCCGACTTTGG
>JAITEO010000321.1 GCA_031281985.1 Zoogloeaceae bacterium
CGTAACGGCTGACGGGCGCACGCAGTGCGCCCCTACGAGAACCCCAGGGCCGCGCTGGTTTTGCGTTGGGTTTACACGGTTTGAAGCCAGGCTTTGCCTGGTTTCAAACCCCAAATCAACCCGGCAAAAAGTAGGTTTTTACTTTTTGACGCCTAATAAAATCGTTCCGGCGCGAGGGCGCGGGTCAGGTCGTAGGGGAGGGGGAGGGGGGCACCGGTCATGCGGCTGACGAGGAAATCCGCCATCAGTGCCGACCAGACGATGCCGCGCGAACCGAAGCCCTGCACGCACCACAGTCCCGGATACACCGGCGGATGCCGGGAAGGGCGGGGACGATCAGGGGCATCGGGCGCATAGGGCACCGCGCCGACGATGGGCAGGCGATCCGGTGACATGGGGCGAAAGCCGACCCGGCCGCGCAGACCTTCCAGCGGGACGCGCGCGCCGAATCCCGGCAGCAGCGCCTCCAGCTTGGAGAGGTTTTCCCGGTGATCGGCAGGGCGCGGTTCGGTTTCTACGTCCTCCAGTTGGTAGCTCGCGCCAACGACGCGCACGCCATCCACCAGCGGCGTGACGTAACCCTGCCCGCAGAGCAGGAGGTCCAGCGGCGGCGTCATTTCCGCCGATAGCCAGGTGACCTGTCCGCGCGCCGACCGTTGCGGCAGCCAGGAAAATGGCGCAAAGCGCGGCGCTTCCACGCCACTGGCCATGACCAGATGCGGCGCATGGGCAATGACCTTGCCATTGGCATCCTCCGCCCGCCACATGCCGTCCGCCCTGGAAATGGCGGATACGGGCGTGTTGCAGCGCAAATGGATGTGTTCGGGGTGGCGCAACAGGTTGGCGGCGCACAGCGAAAAAGGCTGCACCCAGCCGCCGGAAGGAAAAAACCAGCCGCCGCGCGCAACCGGCCAGCCCAACAAGGCGCTGGCCTCGCTTCGATCGAGGTGGCGCAGGAATTCTTCTGGCATGTCCAGCGCGCGCACTGCCTTGATCTGCGTGGCTTCGTGCGCGGCGTCCCGCGCCAGTTGCAAGGCGCCGCACGCGTCCCAGCGCACCGGCAAGCCCGCCGCCGTGAGTTTTTGCAGATGCGCGCGGGCGGCGAGAAAGCCGGCGCGGGTCAGGCGCGCGAGAAAGTTGTCATCCACGGAAGGCAAGGGACGCATGACACCGGCGATATTGCCGGATGCGCCCTCGCCCGGCGCGCGGCGCGCTTCCAATAGCGTCACCCGCCAATCCTGTCCGGCAAGCCCGTCCGCCACCGAAGTGCCCGCCACGCCCGCGCCGATGACTATAGCATGGCGTTCGGCCGGCGCGGGCGCAGGATAGGGATGGGGTTTGCGGGATAGATAACGTCCCGCCAGCATTTGCCGCTTGCCCGCGAAGCCGGGGCGTTTTTCCAGCGCGAATTCGCAGGCGGCGAGCGCGGCGCGCAGGTGTCCCGCGACCGACCAGGTCGCCAGCGTCGCGCCGGGCGCGGCGAGGCGGGCGATGCCCTTGCAGATGTCCGGCGTCCACAATTCGGGGTTCTTGTCCGGCGCAAAGCCATCCAGATAAAAGGCGTCGACGGCCAGCATCAGGCGGCGCAGTTCCTGTTGGGCGTCGCCCAGCACCAGGGTCAGCGACAGGCGTCCGTCATTCAGCCAGAGCCGGTGAATGCCGGGGACGGGCAATGGCCAGGCGGCGTGCAGTTCGGCGGCCAGCGGCGCGAATTCAGGCCAGCGCGCCTGCGCCTGCCGCAGATCGGCACAGCGGAAGGGATGCTTTTCGAGCGAGACGAAGTAGAGGCGCGAACAGGCTTGCGGGTCGGCGCGCCAGGCCGCCCAGGTCGTCAGGAAGTTGAGTCCCGCGCCAAAGCCGGTTTCCAGGATGACGAATCGTTCCCGTCCGCGCCAGCGCGCGGGCAGATCGTTGCCTTGCAGGAATACATGCCGCGCCTGTTCCGGGCCGCCGTGACGGGAATGGTAGACATCCCGGTAATCGGGCGACCAGAGCACGCCATCCGCGTCAAAGGCCAGCGGCGCGGGGACGAGCGGACTCGGCATGTTGTCGAGGACGTGTCGACGCTTCAGCGGCGCGCCAGGGAGGAGGAGGCGTAGAGGAAATCGGAAGGATTGATCGGACGGCCGTTCTTGCGCACTTCGAAATGCAGGTGCGGGCCGGTCGAGCGTCCCGTGCTGCCCAGTTCGCCCACCTGTTGTCCTTGCCGCACCATCATGCCCACCGTGACCTTGATGGCGGACATGTGCGCGTAGCGGGTGATCAGTTCGCCGCCGTGATTGATTTCCACCAGATTGCCGAATTCATGATGGTAGCCCGCGTTCACCACCACGCCGCCCGCGGCGGCCAGCACGGGCGCGCCGTAGGGCGCGACGAAATCCAGCCCTTCATGCAGGGCCATGCCCCGACCAAACGGATCATTGCGCACGCCAAAGGGCGAACCCAGACGCGACGGGCCGGCAACCGGCATGCTCGTCGGCAGGAAGGCGCGGCGCACCATGTCGGCGCGCAACCGGGATTCCATGCTGGAAAAATTCGAGGTCTGCGCTTCGATCTGCGCGGACAGAGCCTCGATGTCCTCTGTCAATTTCTTTTCATCGATTGGCGCGGGCACGAAGGGGCCGCCTTCATTCGGATGGCTTGTCCCGCGCGCGGGCGGTTCCACGCCCGCCCTGGAAAACAGGTGTTGTCCCAGGCTATCCAGATGCACCATCTGCGCCTGCAATTCGCCCACCCGGGCCGCCAATGCCTGGAGGTTGCTTTTGGTTTTTGCTTCTTTGTCCTGCATTTCCTGCGTCTGCATGGCCTCGATCTGCGCCTGCACCATCGGCAGGCGCAAATGCACGGCGAGCCAGGAGAGCGCGGAAGAACCAAACAACACCGCCAACAGAAAAACGCCAAACACTGCGACAATATGGCGCATGTTGACATCGATGCTTTTTGCCAAAGAAAAACGGCTGGAAACCAGAATGACCTGCATGGGTTCCCCCTTATGCTGACTGCAAACGATCTGTTCCTCCGCTCCGAGTCTACGGCTCGACTCATTGCCCACGCCCGCCTGATTGCGCGGCTGGGCGAGTGTTTCGCCCAAGTCGCCCCGGCGAATCTGGGTACGCAAGCGCGCGTGGCGAACTACAGGCCGGAAACGGAAACCGTGGTGATCCACGCCAGCAATGGCGCGGTTGCCGCCAAAATCCGGCAGCTCAACCAACGTCTGCAAAATGGTTTTGTAAAAATGGGAATGCAGTGTAATCAGATCGAGGTCAAAGTTCAACCCATGGAAAACCCCGCGCAATCAACCCCTTCGGAAAAAAGGTTCCTCACGCGGCACAGCGCCCGCAGCCTCCTCGCCTGCGCCGACGCCATGCCGCCCGACGCGCCGCTGGCGCTGGCGCTGCGCGCGCTGCTGGCAAGCGCCAGCATCCGGGAGCAGGAAGAGGATCTGGGCGGCAAAAAGTAAACCCCCACTTTTTGCCGGTTCAGTCCGCAAAAAAGGACAGGCAAAGCCTGCCTTTTTTGGGTAAAGGCAACGAAAACCCTACGGCTGGACTGGTTTTGCGTTTGGTTTGCACCGTTTGCGGGCAGGCAGGCTTTGCCTGGCGGCAAACCCAAGATAAACTGGCAAAGAGCAGGCTTTTGCTTTTTGACGCCTCCCAACCGAGGTAGGTCTTGACGATGACAAGAGTATTTCCAGCAGCCAAAGGAGGGCTGCGTACATGACCCGTATCTGGAATTTCAGCGCTGGCCCCGCCACGCTGCCGGAAGCCGTGTTGCGCGAGGCGCAGGCGGAATTGCTGGATTGGCATGGCGTGGGCGCCAGCATCGTGGAGATGAGCCATCGCGGCAAGTACTTCAGCGAAGTCCTGGAAACGGCAAAGGCCGATCTGCGCGCGTTGCTCGCCATTCCGGAAAATTACCGGGTGCTTTTCCTGCAAGGCGGCGCGACCCTGCAATTTTCCGCCGTGCCCATGAATCTTCTGGCCGGACGCCGTGCCGATTATGTGGCAACCGGCGCGTGGTCGAAAAAAGCCTGGCAGGAAGCGGCGCGCATCGAAAAGGTCGTGGGAAAGGTGCGCCTGGCCGCGACCACCGAGGCGGAAGGCCAGCCCGCCGGCGGGTTCTGCCGCTTTCCCCGCGCCGAAGAAATGCGTCTCGACCCCGAGGCCGCCTATCTGCACGTGTGCACCAACGAGACCATACACGGCGTGGAAGTGCACGACGACGCCCTGTTGCCGCAAGGCGCGCCCGTGGTTGCCGACATGAGTTCGCACATCCTCTCGCGCCCCGTGGATATCCGGCGCTACGGCCTCATTTACGCGGGCGCGCAAAAGAACATCGGCCCTTCCGGCATGACGCTCGTCATCGTGCGCGAAGACCTGCTGGGACAGGCGGACGCGAACGTCACGCCCCGCCTGCTGGATTACCAGACGCAGGCGGAAAACGATTCCATGCT
>JAITEO010000338.1 GCA_031281985.1 Zoogloeaceae bacterium
AAAAAAGTTATTGACTTGACATCCTCCACTTTTAATCGCACCCGGCAAAAAGTAGGTTTTTACTTTTTGCCGCTGTATACCGTATGATGACGGCTTTCAAAGCATCGATTCCTGGAAAATGTACGCTCGGCTTTCCGTTCGTGGTGTTTTTGCATCGGAGATGGACGCTTCATGAGTCCAGTGGTCTTCTTCGCCCTGATCGCCGTCGTCACCGGACTGGGGATAGCCTGCTTCTTTTTCTATCGGCGGCGGCAGCGGCGCAAGCAGGAGCGGCAACAGGCGCTGCAATGCCTGCGCGCCGCCTTCTACAACAATCCGGTCGGCACCTGCATCACGCGCCTGCGCGATGGGCACACCCTCAATGTCAATACGTCCCTCGCCAACATCCTGGAGCGGCAACGCGCCGATCTCCTGGGGAAAAGCACCACGGAAACGCGGCTGTGGCAAGACCCGGCGCAGCGCCGGGAATTCGTTGCGCAAATCGAAAAAAAGGGACGGGCAACCGACTTTCCCATCCATATCGCCGACCGCCCCGGCCATTACCTCATCAGCACGACCGCGCCCTTCTTCCTGGATGGCGAAGCGCACATCGTCAGCTACCTGACCGACATCACCCGGCAAAAACAGGCGGAAGCGCAACTGGACAGCGACGTGATGCGCTTCAAGCGGCTCTACGAGAGCATGCTGGATGGCTATACCCGCCTGGACAAGGACGGTTTCTTCCTGGAAAGCAACCGCGCTTTCCGCGAGGCGCTGGGCTATACGGAAGAAGAACTGAAGAACATGACGCCGCGCAGCATCACGCCGGCCTACCTGCACGAACGCGACCTGCGCATCGAACAACAGGTGCGGGCGCAGGGATTCTGCGGACTCTACGAAAAGGAACAGATTCGCAAGGACGGCAGCATCTTCCCCATCGAATTGCAACTGTACGCCAGTTATGACAGCAACAATGAGTATGACGGCATGTGGGGCATCGTGCGCGACATCACCAAGCGCAAACGCGATCAGGCCGACATCGATTTCCTTGCCCATCACGATCCGCTCACCGGGCTGCCCAACCGCAACCTGTTGCTGGATCGCCTGGAACACGCGCTGGAACGCGCGCGGCGTGAAGGCAATCATCTGGCCGTGCTGTTCATCGATCTCGACCGCTTCAAGAACGTGAGCAGCACCCTGGGGCATCACGCGGGCGACGCGCTGTTGCAGTCGGTGGCGCGCAGCATGAATCTCCTGCTGCGCGGCAGCGATACCCTGGCCTGCTTGAGCAGCGACGAATTCGTGGTGCTGCTCGAAGAGAACATCAACGCGCACAATGCCTCCGTGGTGGCGGAAAAGCTGATCGACCTCTTCATGCGTCCCTTCCTGCTGAAAACGCAGGAAATCTACATCACCGCCAGCATCGGCATCAGTCTTTTCCCCAGCGACAGCGAGGATGCCGAAACCCTGCTGAAACACGCGAACCTGGCCATGTTCAAGGCCAAGCAATACGGGCGCAACACCTACCGCTTCTATGAATCCGACAACGCCACCGCGACCGACGCCTTCGAGCATCTGGCGCTGGGGAACGCCCTGCGCAGCGCCATCAAGCGCAACGAGTTGCTGCTCTATTACCAGCCGCAAATCGACATTTCCGCCAAAAAACTCATCGGCGTGGAAGCCCTGGTGCGCTGGCGGCATCCGGAACTGGGGCTGGTGCCGCCCGGACGTTTCATTCCCATCGCCGAGGATTCCGGCATCATCACCGAAATCGGCGCCTGGGTGCTGCATACCGCCTGCGCGCAAATGGGGATCTGGCGGCGGCAAGGCTTCGAGGTGCCGCGCATGGCCGTCAATTTGTCCATGCAGCAACTGGAACGCGCCAATCTCGTGGAACTCGTGCGCCAGGAACTGGAAGAGACCGGATTGCAGGCCAATCAACTGGAACTGGAAGTCACGGAATCCATCCTCATGCGCCAGATCGGGCAGGCGCTGAAAATCCTGAACGAGCTGGAACAACTGGGCGTCTGCATCGCCATCGACGATTTCGGCACCGGCTATTCCTCGCTGGCGTATCTTTCGCGCTTGCCGGTGCACCGCCTCAAGATCGACTATTCCTTCGTCCGGGACATCGGCAAGAGCAACAGCAGCGAGATCATCACCCGCACCATCATCGCCCTGGGCGAAAACCTGGGGCTGGAAATCATCGCCGAAGGCGTGGAACGCCAGGAACAGGAAGACTTCCTGCGCCGCGAAGGCTGCCTGCTCACCCAGGGCTTCCTCTACGACCAGCCCATCCCCCCGGATATGTTGATGGATAAGTACGGCAAAAAGTAAAAACCCACTTTTTGCCGGTTCAGTCAGCAAAAAAGGACAAGCGGAGCTTGCCCTTTTTTGGAGTAAAGGCAACAAAAACCCCCAGACCGCGCTGGTTTTGCGTTGGGGTTTAACGGTTTTAAGGCGAAGCTTGCTTTGCCTTAAAACCCAAGATAGACCGGCAAAAAGTGGGTTTTTACTTTTTGACGTTTTCTTCAATCCGGCAAAAAGTGGTTTCTCACTTTTTGACGTTTTTTCATAGAGTCGAACGATGAAACTTTACTATTGTCCGGGCGCGTGTTCGTTTGCCGCGCAAATCGTCTTGCAGGAGGCGGAATTGGCCTATACGCCGGTGCGCGTCCATCTGCGCAGTGGAAAACTGGATGACGGCACGGATTTTTGCTCGATCAATCCGCTCGGCTATGTGCCCATGCTGGCGCTCGATGACGGGAATCATCTGCTGGAGGATGCCGTGATCCTGCTCTATATCGCCGATCTCGTCCCGCACAAACGGCTTGCGCCCGCGCACGGCGGCTTTGCGCGCTACAAACTGCTGGAGCGCCTCAATTTCATCGCCACGGAACTGCACAAGAGTTTTGCCCCGTTCTTTTCCGGCGCGCCGGAAGAAATCCAGGCGGCAACCAGGACGCGCCTTGCCGCGCTGTTTGCCTGGCTCGATGCGCAGCTTGCGGACAAGGAATACCAGTTGGGCGCGGACTTCACCGTAGCGGACGCCTATCTCTACACCATCCTGGGCTGGACGCCCTACGCCCGCATCCCGCTGGATGGCTACGCACACCTGCTGGCCTTTCAGACGCGCATCGGGGAACGCCCGTCCGTACAAAGGGCGCGGGCGCTGGAACAGCAGTAGGACGCGCCAAGGCTCCGCTTTTTTCGGGCGCGAACCCATGCAATCCAAAGGGATTTTTCCATTTACGTGGAGCTGGCACCTGGTTGTTTCCTCCATCCTGAAAAATCCCTACCCGCCCGCTACCTCTTCCACCGCATCGGAGGACAAGGAATGGAGGAAGGGATGGAGGTACAGCACATACCACTTCGACCATTTGCCGCTCTGGACGCTCATCTGCGAAGAAGCGGTGGATACCGAGTACAGCCCCTGCTACTACCAGTGCATCTACCGCGAAATCATGCGGCGCGGCATCAGCGAGGAAGAATTCAGAACCGCGCGCAAATTCATGTGGCTCACCGCAGGCTGGCTGAATTTCAAATGCATGCTGTGGGAATGGACAAGACTCGATGAGACAGACATCCGGAAAGCGATAAAAATGCAGTATCGACACGGATTGATCGGCGAAAAGAAACGGAAGAGGATGCTGGCATATGTGAAATACATCCACGATCGGGACAA
>JAITEO010000006.1 GCA_031281985.1 Zoogloeaceae bacterium
TTGTCAGGGGGGAGGCAAACTGTGCGCCCCGGATACGCCCAAGCTATGCTCAACCTTGGAAAACCAGCAAGGGCAGGGGCAATATCACTTTGACATCCTCCACTTTTCACTGCGCCCCAGAGCGGCCTTCGGCCTCTGTACGCTGTAATCTGTAATCAGAACGAACCTACGGAGCACCTCATGACAAACACGCGCCCACGGACTACTGGATACAGACTACAAAGCGAGCGCTCTGTTCTCTGTCCTCAGGATCACAGTATGCTTTCCCGCGTGATGCCGCCGCGTTTCAGGAGGTTGCGCAGGTATTCCAGGCTTTCCATCTGGATTTGGCGCACGCGTTCGTGGGTGAGGTCGAGGTCGTTGGCGATGTGATCCAGGGTTGCGACTTCGCGGCCATTCAGGCCGTAGCGCCGCTCGATGACTTGCAGTTGGCGCTCGGTCAGTTGCCCCAGCCATTCCTGGATGAGCGCGTGGGTTTCATTGTGCTGCAACACCGTTTCCGGATTGGCGCCGTTTTCGTCGGCGATGAAATCGACCACGGAATGCATGGGATCGATTTCCAGCGGCGCGTCCAGCGAGGCGATGTGCTCGTTCAGGTAGAGAATGCGCCGGATGGCGGCGGGCGTCTTGTCCAGGAGATGCGCCACCTGTTCGATGGTGCGCTCGCGCGAGGCTTCCGGCTCCAGGTGCCGCATGGCGCGCAATACCATGTTGATCTCCTTTGCCACATGCACCGGCAGGCGTATGGTGCGCGCCTGGTTCATGATGCCGCGCTCTATGGATTGCCGTATCCACCAGGTCGCGTAGGTGGAAAAGCGAAAACCGCGATCCGGATCGAATTTTTCCAGCGCGTGGATCAACCCCAGATTGCCTTCTTCCACCAGGTCCAGCAAGGGGATGCCCCGGTTCAGGTAATGCTTGGCGATATTGACCACCAGACGCAGGTTGTGCTCGATCATTTTCTGGCGCGCCGCAAAATCCCCGGCGCGCGCCTTGCGGACGGTTTCCAGTTCTTCTTTTGGCGCCAACAGCGGCTTGCTGCCAATCTGGTTGAGATAGAGACGGGTCACGTCCTCGAACAGATCCGCCGCCGCTTCCTCCTCCGCATCCAGCGCGTTCCCTTCCGCCTCTTCGTCCGTTCTTTTTCCCGCTTCTTCCCCATCCGGCGGCGGCAACGCCGTGCCTTCCTCGTCGTCGCTCCCTACGCCATCTTCCAGAAGATCGTCGTCTGGATCGTTCATTTTTTCGGCAGATAATTGAGCGGCTCTACCGGATCTCCATTGCGGCGAACTTCAAAATGCAGCTTGACGACCGTGCTGTCCGTCTTGCCCATTTCGGCAATTTTCTGTCCCCGCTTCACTTCCTGCTGTTCCTTCACCAGGATTTTCTGATTGTGGGCGTAGGCGGTAAGAAAATTGCCGCTGTGCTTGACGATGACCAGATTGCCATAGCCGCGAAGACCGCTGCCGGTATACACCACCTTGCCATCCGCCGCCGACAGCACCGGATCGCCCGCCTTGCCGGCAATGTCGATGCCCTTGCTTTCCGCGCTGTAATTGCCCACCACCTTGCCATTGGCCGGCCATGCCCAGGCCAGCGCGCCAGAGGCGAGCGCGGGCGTGGTCGTCACGGGCGCGCTGGCGGTTGTCGTTGCCGTTGCCGTCGGGGAAGGGGAGGGGACTTCCGCGGACTTTTGCATGCTGGCGTAGAGCGCGTCCGAATACGGTTCCTTGTTTACACGCGGTTCGCGTTTGAAGGTGGAGGTGTTGGTGGCCGATGGGGGCGCAGCGCCATCCAGGGGGCGTTGCTCGACGCTTGCGCCCGCAATCACCGGCGCGGTCGTGGCGGTGGCCGCGCCTTCCGGCGGATGCACGCGCAAGACCTGGCCGATGCTGATGATGTAAGGGTCGGTGATGTAGTTCCAGGCCGCGATGTCGCGGTAATCCTGTCCGTTTTCCAGCGCGATGCTGTAGAGGGTGTCCCCCTTCTTGACCGTGTGGTAGCCAGGACCGGCCGCTTGCGGCCTGTCCGCCTGCGACATGCTGTGCCCATAGGTTGAATGATCGACGACCGGCGCGGGCGTGGGGCTGACGCAGCCCGCGAGCGCGCCGGCAAGCAGCGCGGCCAGAAGGGCAAGGAGAGGGGAGGTTTTCATTCGACACCTGTCAACAAAGGAACAAAACGGACAGATTCCAGCCGCGTTTCGGAAAATCCCTGCGGCGTTCTCTGAATTCGGCAAAGATACTGTTCATCCCCCCCGACTGGCAAGAGCAAAATGCCATTCATTGCCAATTGGCGCAATAATTCCTGCGGCACGGCCAGCGCGGCGGCGGCGACGATGATGCGATCGAAGGGCGCGGCATCCGGCCAGCCCAGATTGCCGTCGGCGTGTTTGAGATGCGTCTTGATCTTCGGAATCTGCGCCAGGTTCCCGCGCGCCCGGAGAAGCAAGGGGCGAATGCGTTCCACGGCATAGACATCGTAGCCGAGATACCCCAGCAGCGCCGTCTGGTACCCGCAGCCCGCGCCGATTTCCAGCGTTTTCTTGCCGCCGCCCTTGTGGTTTTCGCAGAGGATTTCCAGCATGCGCGCCACGATATAGGGTTGGGAGATGGTCTGGGAACCCATCGGCAGGGCGGTATCCTCATAGGCGCGCGGAGCCAGGGCTTCTTCCACGAAAATGTGCCGCGGAATGGCCGCCATCGCCGCCAATACCGACTCGTTCTGGATGCCCTGCGCGCGCAGACGCTCCACCATGCGCGCGCGCGTCCGCTGCGAAGTCATGCCGATGCCGGTAAGCGTCAGGGAAGCGTTCATGCCAGCCAGGCGCGGATGCGGGCGAGTTGTTGCTGATGGGTGAGGTCGATCTGCAAGGGGGTGATGGAGACGAAATTCGTCGCCACCGCGTGAAAATCCGTGCCTTCGCCCGCGTCCTGCGCCATGCCCGCCGCGCCCACCCAATACATGTTTTCATCGCGCGGCGAAGTGACCCGGATGACCGGCTCCGCCTTGTGGCGCTTGCCCAGGCGAGTGACCGCCAGACCCGCCAGTTGCGCGTAGGGAATATCCGGCACATTGACATTCAACAGCACCGGCTCGGGAATCGGCGCGCGAATGAAACGTTCCGCCAATTGCCGCGCGATTTTACCCGCCGTCGAAAAATGCTTGGCTTCCTTGCTGGCGACCGAAACGGCCAGGGAGGGAATCCCCAGCAAATAACCTTCCGTTGCCGCCGCAACCGTGCCGGAATAAAGGGTGTCATCCCCCATGTTGGCGCCGTGATTGATGCCGGAAATCACCATGTCCGGCAATTGCGCCAGCATGCCGGTTACCGCCAGATGCACACAGTCGGTCGGTGTGCCATTGACGAAATAAAACCCGTTGTGCGCCTGATGCAGGGAAAGGGGACGATCCAGCGTCAGGGAATTGCTGGCGCCGGAACGATCCCGTTCCGGCGCCACCACGATGATTTCTCCCAAGCCTTGCAAGGATTCCGCCAAACAGGCAATGCCAGGAGCGAAATAACCATCATCATTGCAAAGGAGAATTCTCATCAAACCACATCAAATGAAAAAACAACGATTTGCTCAAACCTTGAGAGCCGCCAGCGTGCCGCCGCCCGCCAACCAGGCTTCCACCCATCTCGGCTTGCGCCCGCGGCCAGACCACGTTTGCGTGGAATCCTGGGGATGACGATACCGGATTTCCGCCGTGCCGCGCTTGCTGACACGCCGGACGGGAAGTTCAGACAGAACGTCATTCAGGGAAAAACCGCGCGCATGCGCCAACTCTTCCAATTCACGGCGCACTTTCACCCGTTCCGCCGCTTCACGACGCTTGATTTCCCGGGGAACTTCACGCAAAAGCGCTTTCAGGTCAACCAGACTGAGATTTGAAATATCCATAACAACTCCTTTTGTCAAAAAAAGCAGCGCAAGTCTATAAAAACTTCCGCTGTTTGACAAGCAGTATTTGACTTTCTTTCCCTTTTCACGGTCGCGTGTTTGTCATGCTACATTCCCTGAAACTTGCTTTCGATTTCAGACGACCAAGGTGCGCGGTGGGGTGCAATCAAAAGTGGAGGAAAACCGTCCAGACGAAGCGCCGACGCGCACGGGAGGCGTCCCGAAGGGACGCGATTCCGATAACCCCCGGCGTCAGCCGGGGGGAACATGGCCCCAAGATCAGGTAGCCCCAACGGGGCGTTACG
>JAITEO010000072.1 GCA_031281985.1 Zoogloeaceae bacterium
ACCATGCGCGCGCTGCCCTTCAGGGTGTGCAACACCCGCGCCAGCGCGTGCGGCGGCGCATCTCCATCCGGGTTTTCGCGCCAGGCTTTCACCTGTGTGTAAAGACCATCCAGCAAATCCGCCGATTCCCCCATGAAGATCGGCAGTAAATCAGGCACCAGCGCGTCTTCCGGCAGGTTCTGGAGCGTAAAGGGTAAAGGTGAAACCTGGGCAGGTTGCGTCACGGCAATTTGGGCTGGCGGTACGGACGCACTTTCGGCTTCCCCGGTATCATTATCCTCAGGAAGAGGGTAGATGACCTCCAACGCCGCGATCAGGGCCGTTTCCACCGTCGGCATCCGCCCCAACTCCAGCTCACTCAGCATCGTCCCCAACGTCTCGACCGTCTGCCGCATGGCGTTCAACCCTTCCGGCGCGTCCGGGTGCGGGCTGTCATTCCGGCGCACCAAGGCCAATTCCAGTGCGCGGGAAAGATCATGCACCGGCATGAAGCCCAGCGTTCCCGCAATCCCGGCCAAGGTGTGGGCGGCACGATGCGACTCATAGGGCGTCGGCATCATGGGCGTTGCGGTCAGATCCGCGATAAAGGCGTTCAGCCGTTCCATGTAGGATTGGGCTTCACCCTGGAAAATCTGGAAAAGCTGTGGTGAAACAGCAGGCACCTCTCCCGTGGTTTCCTCCACACGCGCGCGCTCCAGGCCGGAATCCTTCGCGTCCAGCACCACCTCGCCCCACTCTTTGGACGTTTCGACAAGCGCGGCACTTGCGGGATCAGGGGCAACGGCAGAACCAGATGCCGAATACGCTCCAGGCGCGACTTCTTCGGACGTTTGCGCGATATTGAGCGCAAAGCCCAATGTTTCAGAGAGAGGTTCCATTCCCGCCGCTTCACGCGGCGTAGTCGGTTCGATCGATTCACCGCCGGCTTCCAACGCGGGAATCTCCACACGCTCCGCCATTTCGGGATTCGATTCAGGGTTCGGATTTGCCGGAACTTCCGATGCTCCCAGAGCCGGATCAGCAGGCTCTACAGGCACCAGCAAGGCTTCAGAGGAAGTCCCGGCTTGTGGCTCCCCCAGGCCACCTCCAGCCTCCGGGGCAGGAGTGGACGAAGAAGACGCCAGACGCACTTCACTGCCGCCGCGCAAACGTTCCGCCAGCGCCACCAAGGGCGCGTAAGCGGGCGTCGAACCGTCGCGGGCACGCAGATGCGTGATCCATTCCGAAAAGATCCGATGCATCTGCTCGATCATTTCCAGCAATTCCGGGGTGGCTTCCTGTTTCTGGTTAAGCCAGAGATTGAGGGTCTGCTCGATCGCCCAGGCGACTTCACCCAGTTCTTTCAAGCCCACCATGCGACCACTGCCCTTCAGGGTATGCGAACCACGCCGGATCGTCGTCATCGTATCCAAATCATGCGGTTGCTGCCGCAGGGCACCCAGATTTTCCCCGATGCTGCCCAGTACCTCTTCCGCTTCTTCAAGAAAGATGTCCAGAAGTTCCGCATCCACCTCGTCATCGCTGGATTGCGCCAGTTGCAGGGTTTCAGCGGAAGGTGCCTGGGGTTCGGGCACAAACTCGATGGCAGGCGCAAGCGTCTCCTCCACCTGCGCAATCTGCGCGGCCTGTTCGGCACCGGTTGCGTGCAGGGTTGCCAGCGCAGCCCTGATTTGCGCCAGGAGCGTCTGGTCGGCCACCAAGTCGGCATCTTTCTGCAACGCCAGCAAATGACGCTCCAGCCTGTTGCGCGATTCCACGTCGCCAGGGTTGGATTTGACCGCTTCCAGCACACTCCGGGTTTCCGATTTCAAGCGTTCCAGTTGCTGCTCAACACTGATCGTGGCCGCAGCCGCCGAGGTCGCCACCCTCTCGGCTGCCGCACGTGCCGCAGCCGCCGCAGCCGGATTCAGCAGACGTTGCACAAAACCCTGGAATTCCTGCGGGCCGTTTTGCAGCGATTCGACAAAGAAACCAATGACCGCAAGCCGTTGCGCGATTTCTTCAAAAGTGCCCGTATCCGACGTTTCGCCCTGCTTGAAGGCCAGAATCTGTTTCTTGCAGTCATCCAGGTAGGCCACTGCGGCATCATGACCCAACATGGTGAGCGCGCCGGAAACCTGGTGCAGGCTTTCTTCCAGCGCCTTGAAATCCAGGGCCACTGCCGCCGGATCGCGGAAGTAGGCATCCAGATCCTGCTCGATCTGGTTCAGATTGTTCAGAATCTCGCGTACGACCTGCGCCATCAGCAGGCGGTCCTGGGCGCGGCGGGAAATTTCATCCAGCAGCGGCACCGCGTCGCTGGAAGGCGGCTGCCCCTTCGCGCAATCCGTCAACCGCTGCGCCATCAGCCGCGCCTGCTGCGGGAAATCCTGCCCCAGACGGGAGAAATGTTCCTGCGCGTTCTGGATCAGAATCAGTGCCGTGGCAATCTCCATCGCCATGCCGTCCGAGGCATGCGCCGGTTGCTTGACCAGCCAGGCCGCTACCGCGTGAAGCGCTTGTGTCAGCAGATTCAGATCCACGTTCCCCAATTGCCCGGACAGCTGGACAATGACATTGGTCTGTTCAGTAAAGGCAGCAAGTGAGGAAACACTACCGGAACAATAGCGGTTCCATTGTTCTTCCGCGCTGGAAATGTGTTCCTTCAGGCGACGCAAGGCGTGTTCCTGCGAGGCATTCGTCACGGCCTGAAGTTGCGCCTCGGTTGGCAACAAGGCGTTCAGGTGGTGCGCCTCCTGCAATTCCGCCAGCAGAGGATCCGCCTCGCCCGCGCTGCGAGCGACGAAATAAAGGGCGTCCCGTTGCAGACGCTCCGCCACAGCTGGATCGCCTTCCAGCAGACGCCGGATTTGCAGATCGATGCGCACGCAGATATGGCGGGCGTCATCGTTGGGATTGGCATGTTTCACCAGGGCGGTCATAACGCCCAGCGCCGCGCGCCAGAACCCACGCATCACCGCCGAGGATTGCGTCGCCTCGATCGCCTGAATCGCTTCCCGCATCTGGAGTAGACCGCCCTCCCATGCCGCGCTGCCTGGCGACTGGCGCAACCAGTCCAGCATCCCGCGCTGAAAACGCACCCGTTCGGCATGAATCCGCACGTGAATGGCATTTGGCGTCAGTGGCGAGGCGACACGCGTCGGCACCGGAACGGAAAGTTCCGGGAAAAACAAATCGACCGCTTCCGCTTTCTTGCCTTGCGCCTGCATCAGCGCCTGATAGGGCAAAAAGAGGCGCAAAGTCTGATTGGCCTCGCCCACCAGCAAACCGTCCAGGTAATGCTGCACGGCTTGAATGGCTTGCTGGAGCGTATCCAGAACGACGGCATTCACCGTATCCTGCGTCTCCAGCACCGCCGCCAAACCATCCATCGCCTCTGCGAGCTGGGACACTCCGTGCAAACCGATCATGGAAAGCACGCCGCGCACCTGCCGCAGACGGGTTCGGCATTGTTTCAACAGGGCAAGATCTCCTTGCGCGCG
>JAITEO010000122.1 GCA_031281985.1 Zoogloeaceae bacterium
CATCACCATGCCGCCGTCAGGCCGTTCCTCCTGTCGTGGGTGGTGTATTCCGTCATCCTGTTCCCGCCGGAGCATGCAATCAGCGTGGAATGATAGCTTCATTCTGTGTCCACGCCAACCGTCCGTTGCAATCCCACGAATATCTCGCGTCTCTTCCACATCCGGGCTTTTCGCGTGACGGCGTTTCGTCGCTTTTTCAGCAAAACGCACCTGTTCCGCAGCGCTTCCTGCGCGCGCAACGCCTTCCCGGACAAAGAAAAACCGACACGAAACATCCGCATCCGCGATAATCCGGCTGTCGAGAAATCGCAACTTTCGCCATCCTTTCACAACCTCCCCGCCGCATAACCAACGCAAAACAGTAGACAACCCACGAAGGCGCGCGTTAACTTGTTTGGCGCTATCCTGCGAAAAACACCATGCACACCTGTGAACTTCCCCTATCCGGCCATTTGCGGCAGCTTGCCGATGCTGGGTTGACGCGCCAGCGGCGGCGGCTGGATTCGCCTGTCGCGCCGCATGTGCGGGTGGAAGGGCAAGAAATGCTGGCTTTTGCCAGCAATGACTATCTGGGGCTGGCGGCGCATCCCGAAATCATTGCCGCGCTGGCGCAAGGCGCGCGTGACTGGGGCGCGGGCAGCGGCGCTTCCCATCTGGTGAGCGGACATCTAACGGCGCATGCAACGCTGGAGCGGCGTCTTGCCGAATTCACCGGCTTTGAGCGTTGTCTTGGCTTTTCCACCGGCTATCTCGCCAATCTGGCGGTCACGCCGACGCTGGCGGCGGGGCGCGATGACGCCATCTTTGCCGACCGGCTGAACCACGCTTCCCTGATCGACGCCGCGCGTCTTTCCCGCGCCCGCCAGCATCGCTACCCGCATGGCGACATGGCGGCGCTGGAACGGCTGTTGGCGCGCAGCACGGCCAAAAACAAGGTCATCGTCAGCGACGCGGTTTTCAGCATGGATGGCGATCTCGCGCCACTTTGCGATCTCTTCCAATTGGCGGAACGCTTCGACGCCTGGCTGGTCATCGACGACGCGCACGGCTTTGGCGTGCTGGGAACGGAGGGACGCGGCAGCCTCGCCCATTGCGGCCTTCCCGTACATCCGCGCATCCTGCTGATGGCAACCCTGGGCAAAGCGGCGGGAGTAGGCGGGGCGTTCGTTGCGGGATCGGCGCTTGCCATCGAGTATCTGCTGCAAAAGGCCAGAAGCTACATCTTTACCACTGCGCAACCGCCCGCCATCGCGGTTGCCGCAACGAAAAGCCTGGAAATCATCCAGCGAGACGAAGCCCGGCGCGTCCACCTGCGCGCCCTGATCCAGCAATTGCGCGCGGGATGCGCCACGCTCCCCTGGCGGTTGTTGCCCTCGGAAACCGCCATCCAGCCCTTGCTGCTGGGCGAAAACGAGCAGGCGCTCGCGCTTTCCCAACAACTCTGGCAACGCGGCCTGTGGGTTGCCGCCATCCGCCCGCCCACCGTGCCGCCCGGCACGGCGCGACTGCGCATTTCCCTTTCTGCCGCCCACAGCGAGGAAGATGTGGCGCGACTCGTCCGCGCCTTGCGGGAGCTGGCATGACCCCGCCGCCCGCCTTCTTCCTCCCCGGTTGGGGATTTGGCCGCGGCCCGCTGGAGGCGGTGCTGGAAAAAAGCCGCTGGCAATGCATGGATTTGCCGGGCTGCGGCATGGAAGCCTCCGCCGCTGCTTCCGCCTCCATCCCCGCGCATTTCACGGCGGCGGTCGATGCGCTCCTGGCGCAACTGCCGCCCGTCTGCGCCCTGGGCGGCTGGTCGCTGGGCGGCATGTTGGCGCTGGCCGCCGCCCTGCGCGCGCCGGAGCGTTTTTGCCAGCTTCTCCTGGTGGCCGCGACGCCCAGTTTTATCCAGCGCGAAGGCTGGACTTTTGGGCGTCCGCCGCTGGAACTCCAGGCGTTCCGGGAAAGAATCCGTCAGGAAGGCGCGGCCTTGTTGCCGCGCTTTGCCGCGAGTTTTTGCCGCGGCGACGCGGCGCCGCAGACCGCCCAATGGCTCCTGCAAAACGCCAGTCACATGTCGCAAGCGGCGCTGGATGTGGGGCTGCTCTGGCTGGAAGAGGCCGATCTGCGCGCGGGTCTTGCGCGGGTGGGCTGCCCCGTCACCCTGATTCACGGCGAAAACGATCCGCTGATTCCCGTTGAAGCCGCCCGCTGGCTCGCCCGCCAGTTGCCGCAGGCGCGTCTGGCGTTCCTCCCGGACAAGGCGCACGCGCCGTTTGCGCCGGATGCCGCCGCATGCGCCCGATTTCTGCGAGAATTGCCCCGCCCATGAAAACCGTTCGCTTTTCTTCTCCCCTGTCCGCGCATTCGGAACTGCCCGCCAAACGTCTGGTGCGGCAGAATTTCGAGCGCGCCGCCAGCACCTACAACAGCGCCGCGCGCGTGCAACGCTGGGTTTCCTCGCGCCTGATCAGCTTTTTGCCGCCCTCGCTCATCCCCGCCATCATCCTGGACGCCGGTTGCGGCACCGGGTTCAGCCTGGAAATGCTCGCCCTGCGCTTTCCGGCGGCGCGCTGCATCGCGCTGGATTTTTCCCGCGCCATGCTCGCCCACATCCGGCAACTGGAATTCGGCATCTGCGGCGACGTGGAACACATTCCCCTGTGTGACGAAGTCGCGGGACTCTACTGGTCGAACCTCACCGCCCAATGGTGCAATCCGGCAGCCCTGAGCCTCGAAGCCTGGCGCGTGCTCTGGCCCAAGGGGACGCTGGCGCTCTCCAGCCTGGCGCCCGGCACCTTTCACGAACTCGACGAGATTTTCGCCCAGGTCGACCCCTACCCGCATACGCTGCCTTTTCAAACGCCGGAAAACTGGCAAACCGCGCTTTCCGCCGCCGGATTTTCCGACATCGAGATTCACGCCGAACCCTGCGTCGCCCACTACCGCGACCTGCGCAGCCTGATCAAGGCCATCAAGGCCATCGGCGCCAACCAGATTGCGCCTTCCACCCGCCGCCCCGGCCTGATGGGACGCAAGACCTGGCAAAAG
>JAITEO010000246.1 GCA_031281985.1 Zoogloeaceae bacterium
GGATGGTTTGCGGGCGCCCGCAGTGCGCCCCTACAAGGCCGCGCAGCGGCCGCTCTGTCCTCTGTCCTCTGTCCTCTGTCATCTGTCATCTGCCCCCCGCCGCCCACATCTTTTGCAGTCTCTTTACCGATACCGGCACGGGGGTCTTGAGTTCCTGGGCGTAGAGGCTGACGCGCAGTTCTTCCAGGAGCCAGCGGAATTGTTCGAGGCGCTCGTCTGTCCGTCCCTGTTTTCTGCATTCTCCGGCGCGGCGTTCGTATTGTGTCCATAGCGGCTGGTATTCGGCCAGCAGGCGGGCGTCGCGGGCGGGGTCGGTCTTGAGTTTTTCCAGCCGCAGTTGCGCGGCTTTCAGATAGCGCGGGAAATGTTGCAGGCGCGGGAAGGGCGTGTCGGCAATGAAATTCTTCGTCATCAGGCGCGCGGTCTGCGCTTCGATGTCGGCGATGGCGGCAGGCCAGCTTTTGCAGGCGGGGAGCTTCTTGGCGAGCGTTTGCCATTCCGAGAGGATCTGGGCGATCAGGCGGCTGATTTCCTGCGCCAGCAGACCGATCCGCGGGCGCGCTTCGGCAACGCGGCGCTGGAAACTTTCGGCGTCCGTGGGCCAAGGTTCGGTCAGGCAGGCGCGAGCAAAGATCAGGGACAACAACTGCGTCCGGAGTTCGTCCGCCGTGCCCAGGCGCATGTATTCCATCGCCATGCGGGAAAAATCGGACAGGTTCTTTTCCAGGTACTTGCGTTGTTCGGCAAATTGCAGCATGAAGAGGCGCGTGAGGCCGTGGGCGTGGCGGCGGCGGGCTTCTTCCGGACTATCGAAGACTTGGAGGCGGACAGAATCGCCGTCCTCCATGAGCGCCGGATACCCGATGACGCATTCCTTGCCGACGGGAATTTCCATCAATTCCGGCAATTCGCCGAATGTCCAATCGGTCAGCCCGCTGTGCACAAAAGGCGCGGCGTGTCGTTCGGCAAAGGTCTGGCGGGCTTCCTCTCCCCATTGCGCCTTCAGTTCGCCCAGGTTGCGGCGCATGTCCAGTTGCCTGCCGTGCGCGTCGACCAGTTTGCAATTCATGAAAAGATGGGCGGGCAGGGCGTCCATGTGGAAAGCGTCGGGCGTGACCGTCCAGCCGCGGGCATTCAAGCCGCGTTCCGTGTGCATGAAGTCGATGAGCGGCGGGAGGATGCCCATTTCCATGCGTTTATCATCGTCCTGTATCGAGGCGATGAACTGTTTTGCGAATTCCGGAATAGGGACGATCCTGGCGCGGATTTTCTGCGGCAGGGTCTTGAGGAGGGCAATCAGCTTTTCTTTCAACAGTCCCGGCGTCAGCCATTCCAGCCGGGGCGCGGGCAGTTGGTTCAAGTGCGCCAGCGGCACGGTGATCGTCACGCCATCCCTGGAGCTGCCCGGCTCGAAGTGGTAGGAAAGCGGATATTCGACGCCCGCCAGAAAAAGCTGTTGCGGAAAGGCCTTTATGGTGACGCCTGCCGCCTGGTGGCGCATCAGGTCGTCGCGCCGCAGGTAGAGAAGTTTGGGATTTTCCCGCTCCGCTTCCCTGCGCCAATGGTCGAAGCTCGCGCCGTTGTGGATGCCTTCCGGGATTATGCTGTCGTAGAAAGCGGCGATCAGCTCGTCATCCACCAGCACATCCTGCCGCCGCTGTTTGTGTTCCAGTTGTTCGATGTCGCCAACAAGCTTCTGGTTGTGCCGCCAGAAGTCCCAGCGGCGGGCGTAGCTTTCTTCCACCTCGCCGCCGACCAGCGCCTGGCGGATGAAGATCTCTCGTCCTTGGGCGGGAGACATGGGGCCGTAATGCACCCGCCGCTTGGCGTGCAGGTGCACCCCAAGCAGCGGGTCGCGCACCCACGCGGCGACCGGCATGCTTTTCTTTTCCCAATGCGGATCGAAATGGCTTTTTTTCACCAGATGCGCGCCGACTTCTTCCAGCCACGCCGCTTCGATATTGGCGATGCAGCGCCCATAGAGCCGGGTGGTTTCGGTGATTTCCGCCGCCAGTATCCATTTGCCCGCGCGTTTGTGGAGAAACGATGCCGGATGCACCAGGAAACGGACGCCGCGCGCGCCCAGGTAATACCCGCTCTCGTCCGACTTGCAGCCCAGGTTGCCGAGCAGCCCGGCGAGGAGCGCCTTGTGCAGGGAGGGATAATCGGCGGGCAGTTCGTTTTCCCGCCAGCCCATTTCCGCCACCAGCGCGCGCAACTGGTTATGCACTTCCCGCCATTCGCGCAGGCGTAAAAAAGAGAGGTAATGCGCGCGGCACTGTTCGAGCAGTTTCTTGTTGGACTTCTTGTGTTCCAATTCCTGCGCGTACCAGGCCCAGAGTTTCAGCCAGCCCAGGAATTCCGATTGTTCCGCCTTGCCCGCGGCAAAGAGGATGCGTTTGTGCGCCTCATCCGCCGCCTGTTGCTTGTCCTGCGGGCGTTCGCGCGGGTCCTGCGTGGAGAGCGCGGCGGCGATGATGAGCATTTCTGCAAGACAGGCGCGTTCCTTGGCCGCCACCAGCATGCGGGCGATGCGCGGGTCGAGCGGCAGTTTTGCCAGTATCCTGCCCGTTTCGGTCAACTGCCGCTCCGCGTCCAGCGCGCCCAGCTCGCGCAGCAGGCTGTAGCCATCGTGGATGGCGGCGTCCTTCGGCGCTTCCAGGAAGGGGAATTGCGCCACGTCGCTCAAGCGCAGGGATTTCATGCGCAAGATGACGCCCGCCAGCGAAGCGCGCAGGATTTCCGGGTCGGTGAAGGCCGGACGCGCCAGGAAATCCGCCTCGTCGTAGAGACGGATGCACACCCCCGCCGCAACCCGTCCGCAACGTCCCGCCCGCTGCCGCGCCGCCGCCTGGCTGATTTTTTCCACCCGCAACTGTTCGACCTTGTTGCGCCAGGAATAACGTTTTACGCGCGCCAACCCACTGTCTACCACGTAATGGACGCGAGGTACGGTGAGTGAGGTTTCCGCCACGTTGGTGGAAAGCACGATGCGCCGCGCGCCAGATGGATGAAAGATGCGATCCTGCTCGGCGGCGGAAAGACGGGAAAAAAGCGGCAGGATTTCCGCGTGCCTTCCCGCGGGCAGGGAAAAATGATGTTTGCGCAACGCTTCCGCCGCCTCGCGGATTTCCCGCTCGCCCGGCAAAAAGACCAGGATGTCGCCATCGCCCAGGCGCGCCAGTTCGTCGCAGGCATCGACGATGGCGGCAAATCGATCGCGTTCGTCATCGTCTTCCTTCTCTTTTGCATGGATGGGGCGATAGCGCACCTCCACCGGAAACAGACGCCCCGAAACCTCGATGACCGGCGCGGGGTCATCGCCGTTGCCGAAATGACGGGCAAAGCGTTCCGCGTCGATGGTGGCGGAGGTGATGATGAGCTTCAAATCGGGACGGCGCGGCAGGATTTCCTTCAGGTAGCCCAACAGGAAATCGATATTGAGACTGCGCTCATGCGCTTCGTCGATGATGATGGTGTCGTATGCGGTGAGCAATGGATCGCCCTGGGTTTCCGCCAGCAGGATGCCATCCGTCATCAGCTTGACCCAG
>JAITEO010000247.1 GCA_031281985.1 Zoogloeaceae bacterium
ATCCTCGATGACTGCAAAGTGTTCCATCAGTGTCTTGCTCATTTCTTTGTCCAAAAGGCGGGAGTAGATGGGATTTTTGCGCTCGTTACAAGAGGGACGGGGGAAATAGGCTCAGAACAATGCTCGAAGAGTATGAAATTTAGGTGCAATCGCCCTGCTTGTCAGGGGGAAGAAAACCACGCGCTCGGATACACCCAAGCTATGCTCTATCTCGGAAAACCAGCAATGGTAGTGGCCATATTACCTTGACATCCTTCATTTTTAACTGCACTCACTTTCAACCATAGTCCAACAACCCGGCGGCGCGTCACGCTTTGCTGCCGCTTTCCGCGCCCTGTGGTTCCGCTTCCTGCGCCTTGTCTTCGAAGCGGGCGGCGATGGTGATGAATTCTTCCTCGCATTGCAGGAAGGCGTCCACGATGTCGCTGTCGAAGTGTTGTCCGCGTCCCTGGAGGATGAGTTGGCGCGCTTCGGCGTGGGTCATCGGCGGCTTGTAGACGCGGCGGCTGATGAGGGCGTCGTAGACGTCGGCCAGCGCCATCAGGCGGGCGGAAATGGGGATGTCGTCGCCGGACAGCCCTTGCGGATAGCCGCTGCCATCCCATTTTTCATGGTGCGAATAGGCAATCTCGCGCGCGCAGGCGAGAAAACCGACGACCTCGCCCACCTGCTCTTGTGCGCCAGCGATTACGTCGCTGCCCAGCTTGGTGTGCGTCTTCATGATTTCGAACTCCTCCGGCGTCAGTTTGCCCGGTTTCAGGAGAATGCGATCCGGAATGCCGATTTTGCCGATGTCGTGCAGCGGCGCGGATTTGTACAGGGTATCGATGCTCGTGTCGTTCAGATAGTGCAAGAAGCGCGGATGATCCTGTAAATGACGAGCGATTACCCGGATGTAGCGCTGGGTGCGAAAAATATGGTTGCCGGTTTCGTTGTCGCGCGTTTCCGCCAGGGAAGCCATCATGCGGATGGTGACATCCTGCACCGCCTGGATGGTGCGCGTGCGATGCGCGATCACGCTCTCCAGGTAGGCGGCGTTGTCGCGCAAAAAGTCGGCGCTGGCCTTCAGGCGCAACTGTGTCGCCACGCGCGCCATGAAGATGGAAGGATTGATGGGCTTGGTGATGTAATCCACCGCGCCCAGTTCGAAACCGCGCTGTTCGTCCTCCTGGGCGTTGCTGGCGGTCAGGAAGATGACGGGAATGTCGCGCGTGGCTTCCTGCGCCTTGAGTTGTTCGCAGACCTGGTAGCCATCCATGCCCGGCATCATGATGTCGAGCAGGATCAGGTCGGGCGGATTTTCCGCCAGCGCGATCCACAGCGCCTTTTCGCCATTGTTGGCGAGCTTGACCCGGTAGACTTCCTTCAGCAGATTGCTCATCAGGGCAAGGTTTTCCGCCGTATCGTCTACGACCAGGACGGTGTGTTTGTATTTCGAGTCAGGATAGAGCGACATTTCACGCCTCCGGCGGCAAATAGGACGCAAGTGTACGATGCGCCTCGTCAAAATCAAAGGACTGCATGCTTTTTGCAAAAGCGGCGAATTTTGCGCCGAACACCGCCTTCAGGGTTGCCTCTTCCGCTTCCAGCACATCCTGCGCCTCGGCGTCGCTTTCCGCCAGCAATGCCGCCAGCTTTTTCAACAGCGCGGCGACACGCGGGGAATCGGCGCGTATCGGCGTCGCGCCAGAGGCGGCTTCGGTCTCTTCCGGCGCGTGTTCGAGGAAGAAGCGGCGCAATTCCATCATGAAGGGCGAGAGCGCGCCTTCGAGTTCCGCCAGGCAATCCTTCAGCGCCAGATGTTCGCGCTCGCTCGGTTTGGCGTCCTGCATCGCGCGGCAGATGGATTCCAGGCGCGCGGCGGCGGCGGCGATTTCCGTCGCGCCGAGATTGCCCGCCACGCCGCGCAGGCCGTGCGCCAGACGGGCGATCTGCGTCCGGTCGTCCGCCGCCAGTGCCGCGCGCAGGGCGGGCAGCGTCTGCGCCTGGTTCGTGAGGAATTTTTCCAGCAAATCGCGATAGAGCCGCTTCTTGCCCAAGACCCGGCGCAAGCCGTCTTCCAGGTTGAGTCCGGGCAGGCGCGGCAAGCTCACTTCCCGCGGCGCGTCGTCCCTTGCCTCCGGTGCTTTCTCCTGCGCCGCGCGCGCGCGCGCCGTGTCGGGGCGTATCCAGCGCAACAGCATGACGCGCAACTGTTCGGGTTCTATGGGCTTGGGCAGATGGTCGTTCATGCCCGCTTCCAGGCAGCGTTCGCGGTCGCCGGGCATGGCGTTGGCGGTCATGGCGACGATGGGCAGCGCGTGTCCCATCGCCCGCAGTTGCCGCGTGGCTTCCAGCCCGTCCATGACCGGCATTTGCACGTCCATGAGGATCATGTCGTAGGGCTGGCTCGCCCGCCGCACCCATTCCAGCGCCGCCGCGCCATCGCCCGCGACATCGACCTGGAATTGGGCGTCCTGGAGGATTTCGCAGGCCACCTGCTGGTTGAGATCGTTGTCTTCCACCAGCAGGATGCGCGCTCCGGCAATGGCTTCCAGACCCGCGCCCAGTATGTTTTCTCCATCATTTACGCTTGTCTTTGTCTCTTTCGTCTCCGCGACGTTGCCCGTTTCGGGACTGACCAGGATGCGCGTCATCTCGTCGAACAGCAAGGAGGCGCTGACCGGCTTGATCAGCACGTTGTGGATACCCGCGCGCAGGGCGAGGTTCAGCACTTCTTCCCGTCCGTAGGCGGTGATCATGACAATCGTCGGACAGTAGTCGCGCAGGGTTTCGCGCAGCCGCCGGGCGGTTTCCAGGCCGTCCATGCCCGGCATCTGCCAGTCGAGCAGCGCCACATGGAACGGCGCGTTGGCGCGCAGGGCTTCCATGCCGGCTTCCAGCGCCTTCTGGCCGGATTCGGCCTCCATCACTTGCAGGTTCATGGTCGCGAGCAGGTCGCGGAGGACGCTGCGGGCATTGTCGTTATCATCGACCACCAGCACCCTGCGTCCCGCCAGTTCGTGACTCAATACCAGCGGACGCCGCTTCTTGCGGCTCACGCCCAGCAGGGCGGAAAACCAGAAGGTCGACCCCTTGCCCAGTTCGGATTCCACCCCGACCTCGCCGTGCATGAGCTTGGCCAGTTGCTTGCTGATGGCCAGCCCCAGCCCGGTTCCACCGTATTTGCGCGTGGTCGAGGTATCGGCCTGGTTGAAACTCTGGAACAGTTGCGCCTGCTGTTCGGGAGAAAGTCCGATGCCGGTGTCGCGCACGGAAAAGAAGAGGCGCACGCTGTCCTCCGTTCTTTCGCGCGCTTCCACGTAGATGCCGATCTCGCCGTGTTCGGTGAATTTTATGGCGTTGTTGGTGTAGTTGATGAGCACCTGGCGCAGACGTAGCGGATCGCCCAGAAGGTGCATGGGCACCTCCGGGTGCACCTTGAAGACCAGTTCCAGCCCCTTGCTGCCGGCCTTTTCGGATACCAGGGCGCTGATGCCGTCGAGCATCTGTTCGAGATCGAATTCCACGTGCTCGACCTGCATCTTGCCCGCCTCGATCTTGGAAAAATCGAGGATGTCGTTGATGATGCCCAGCAAATGCTGTCCCGACTGCTGGATCTTGTTGAGGTAGTCGCGCTGCCGGTTGGTCAGTTCGGTGCGCAGGGCAAGATGCGACATGCCGATGATGGCGTTCATTGGCGTGCGGATTTCGTGGCTCATGTTGGCCAGGAAGTCCGCCTTGGCGCGCGCCGCTTCTTCCGCCATCTGTTGCGCCCGCTTGTGCGTGGAAATATCCACGAAGACGCCGATCAACCCGCCGGGACGCCCGTCGGCAAGGGAAAAGGCGCGCGCCGAATAGAGCAGTTGCCGCAATCCGCCCACGGCATAATCCAGTTCGATTTCCCGCTCCACCGCGCCGGCTTCGGCAATCAGCCGCCGATCCTCGGCATGGAATTCCTGCCGCCGGGCTTCATCGAGATAGGGAATCTCCAGCATCGTCTTGCCCAGTATGCGCTCGCCCTTGATGCCGAACGCCTGCTCGAACGCCTGGTTGCACCCCAGGAAACGGCCTGCCGGGTCCTTGAAGAACAGCGGGTTGGGCAAGGTGTCGAGCAGGCTTTCCCGAAACAGCAGTTGCTCGTCCAACTGGGCGCGCGCCAGGTGCGAAACGGTCACGTCCAGCCAGTAGCCGTTCCAGTAGAGACGGCCATCGCCATATACCGAGGGTTCTATGCTCGTCTCGACCCAGCGCGTCTCGCCATTGGGCAGGCAGACGCGTCCCGTCGCCACGCCGGAATGCAGCGCGGCGCGCATCTCCTGCAAACGCTGGCGGACGCTTTCGACATCCTCCGGATGCGCGTGCCGCCAGATCGCGCCCGGATTCGCCATGATCTCCTCGCTGGAGACGCCGAGTATCGCCCTGGCCTTGCCGCCGACGAAAACGAACTGGATGTGCTGGCCATCCGGTGTCTGTTCGTAACGGAACACCGCGCAGGGCAGGGAATCCGCCATGTCGATGAGCATGTGCCGCGAATGCTCGACATCGGCCTTGCTCCTTGCCAGTTCGCGGGTGCGCTCGAGCACCTTGTCTTCCAGCGTGGCGTTGATTTCCCGCAATTGCTGCGTCGCCTGCAACAGTTCGACGCGCATGGTTTCCTGCGCCATCGCCAGTTGCGCCACTTCCTGCCAGTTGGCATCGACCTGCACCGGCGTTTCCAGTTCCAGATTCCCCAACCGCCGGCTTTCTTCCGTGAGCTGCATCAGCGGACGGGAAAAACGGTTCGCCACGCGCGCGGCCACGAAAAAGGCAAAGAGCAATACCAGCGCGCCCAGGAAGGCCAGGATGGAATAATCCTGGTTCAGCCCCGGCACGAAATCCCGTTGCGGCGCGAAGACGCCAAGCCACAACCGTTGATTCTGCATGTCGATTGGATGAAAATAGGAAAACCAGTTTTCCCGCTGCCAGGAAAAGGCGTTCAGCGCCTTGGGCGCCTTGTTCTTTTCCAGCCAGGCGGCAAACCCCAGGCTCAAGGCGGGGACGCCCAGTTGTTCTGGCGTATGGACGCCCAGCCGCTCCTGAAGGTCCATGCCCGTGATGGCGGGAAGCCGGGGCAGCCCCATCAGCCGGTGCCCCGCATCGGAAACGAGCACGACAAACCCCTCGCTGCCCACCTGCATCTGCGAGGTCAGCCAGGAAAAGGCGCGCAAATCCATGTCATGCGCGATGACGTAACGCAGCCCGTCCGATCCCGTCCAGCGCCGCGCCACGCTGATGCCGGGATGGCGCTCATCGACAAAGGGCGTCGTCCAGAATTGCGCCTGCTCGTCTTCCTGCGCCATGGCGCCGGCAAACCAGGGATTTTCGCGGGCGTCATAATCCTGAATGCGCATTTCCACTTTTTCCAGCTTTCCGGCGTAATTCCAGGTCAGCCAGTAGGTCCAGTTGTTCCAGGCGGGATGGCTGACGCGGTTTTCCCAACTGCCGTCCGGGCGGTGGAAGAGGGTGATTTCCAGTCCCTTCTCATTGGCCAGGCTGACCGAAGGAACTTCCGGATGGTTTTGCATCACCGGAAAAAAGAAGGCGTTGAAGCGGGTGAGGTCGCTGGTTTCCAGGTCTCCCATGCGGGCGTACTGGTAACTGGTATCCACCATCACCCGCACCCGCTCCAGCGAAGCCTGCACCCGCATCTCGACCTGGATCGCCGCCTGCTCCATCTGGGCAAGGCCAATACCCTTGATGGAAGGCCAGACGATGAAGTGAAAGGCCCCGACCACGAACAACGCCAGGGTCGCCAACACGATGAGGAATGCCTGAAGCATCAGGCTTTGACGGATATTCATGACGGGCAGGGATCAGGTATCAGGAATCAGGTATCAGGGATCGGAAAAAGCGCGTTTGGATACTGTACGCCACAAATCATAAAAACCCAATGTATGTAGTGTTGCATAGGAATGCAGTATTTCACGCGAAGTGAACCTTATCCGTTCCCTCCCTGCAAATGCCAGGGGCAATCGGGTGCAGTTAGAAGTGGAGGAAAACCGTCCAGACGAAGCGCCGACGCGCACGGGAGGCGTCCCGAAGGGACGCGATTTTGATAACCCCCGGCGTCAGCCGGGGGGAACATGGCCTCAAGATCAGATAGCCCCAACGGGGCGTTATTTCGTGCGGTTGCATCGGCACATGCGTCGTTTCCGGTAGCTCCGCCATCACATCGTTTTTCGTACACGGGAGCAACGAATGTTTTTTCCCACGATGCCGCTGCGAGTGACGCCCCGTTGGGGCTATCCAGGGTGGGATGGGCACCCTCTCCCCCGGCTGACGCCGGGGGTTATCAAAGTTACGTCCCTTCGGGACGCTCCCGGATTTTCCAATGCGAGCGCGCTCGAAAAAAGCGCGAGGTTGCGTGGTCGATTTCGATACGGTTGGCGGAAAACTTGGGATTGCACCCAGATAAACGGGTGTAATCCAAAGCGGAGGAGGTCATGTCGATAATCTATTCCAGACGAAGCGCCGCCATACTCCCTCCCCTGACAAGGGGAGGGCTGGGGAGGGGTTTGGCGGCAGGAGACAGGGGAATCATGCGGCGCGTTAGCGCCCTTGCAGGCTGCAGCTTTCCCAGGAAAACCCCAGGCAACGCGCCGTGCCGTCCCCTTGCAGGGTACAAGCCCTCTCCCGCCCTATCGGGCACCCTCTCCCCCAAAGGATTGGGGGAGAGGGGACGGCAAGCGGCAGCGCTGCGTTGGTTTCCTCCATTTTGGATTGCCCCCAAACAGAGCAAGCGCGCGGATTTCGTTGAATCGGCCAAAAATGAAAAAAAACCTGCTTTTGGCCGGTTTGATTTGGGTTTGAAGGCAAAGCAAAACTTCGTCTTCAAACCGCGCAACCCCAACGAAAAACCAGCGCCGAGCTTGGGGTTGCCTGCCTTTTCCCCCGCAAAGGCCAGGCTTCGCCTGGTCTTTTCGGCAAAATAGACTGGCGCAAAGTGGATTTTTACTTTGCGCCACGCCCACGCCCACTCAAGGCGGACGCCCGTTCCCGATTGTGGCAGTAGCGCGCGGCAGGCCAGATCAGCAGGCAAAGCAGCGCAATCGGCAGGAGCAGCGGGAGGTAGTTGGGCGGGTTCCATTGGGCGCGGGCTTGTTTGCGGGTGTCGATGTCCAGGCGCTGGTATTTCAGCGTGTTGTTGGCGGCGTCGTTGGGTTTGCGGTTTTTCAGCCAGGCGTGGGTCAGGGTGTAGGTTTTCGGGTGGAAGGCGAAATTCCAGGGCGCGTCGTGTTGCAGGATGCGGTTCATGGCGCGGATCAGCGCCAGGCGTTCCGGCGTGTTTGGCATGTATTTCATCTTCTCGAACAGACGGTCGAATTCGGGATTGGCGTAGTTGGAGGTATTCTCGCCGCCATGCCGTACCCGTCCGTTGGCGCTGGCAAGCAGGAAGAAGAAATTTTCCGGGTCGGGATAATCGGCGTTCCAGCCCAGGAAATACAGTTGCGCCGCGCCCTTGGCGAGCTTGTCCTGGAAACGGTTGAAATCCGTGGCGCGCACCACCAGTTGCACGCCGATTTTCTGCGTCTGCCGGGTCAACCAATCCAGGCGGGATTTGTCGCCCATGCCGCCGCTCGTGGTATCCAGGTTCAACACCAGCGGCTCGCCCGTGCGCGCGTTGCGCCCGTTCGGCCATCCGGCCTCCGCCAGAAGGCGCTTGGCCTCCATCGTGGATTTGCGCCGGGGCTTGCCCTCCACCCAATCGTAGACATAGGGATTGATGCCGGATTCGCCTTCCTCGAAGCCAAATATCCCCGGCGGCAGCGGACTCATGCCGGGAATGCCGCGCCCGTTCAGGAAGATGGAAATGAATTCCTCCTGATCGATGACGATGGAAATCGCCTGCCGCAGTTTGGCCGCCTGCTCGCTGTTGCCGCCGACCACCGGATCGAGCAGGTTGAACCCCATGTAGAAAACGGAAGTGCGCACCGAAGTCGACAGACCGATGCCGCGCTGTTGCATCTCGTCGCTCAAGCCGATGCCGCCGACATCGACCTTCACCGCCTGATCGAAATTGTCGGAGGCGATGCCGGAAGCGTCGTAATAGCCTTGCAGGAACTTGTTCCAGTAGGGAATCGCCTCTTTTTCGCGGGTGAATACCGCCTTGTCGATGAAGGGCAGGGGTTTTCCGCAATCGTCCAGGAG
>JAITEO010000339.1 GCA_031281985.1 Zoogloeaceae bacterium
CTCTACTGGAACGACACCCCCCTCGCCGCGCCGGAAAAAGACGCGCTCGCCACCCTGGAAGCCCGCCTCGCCGCAGCAGTGGCCACCCGCCACGACGTGGAAGTACAACTGCGCGCCGACCGCGACCTCCGCTACCAGCAAGTCGTGGAAATCATGTCAGTCGCAAAACGCGCCGGAGTCGTGAAACTGGGGTTCGTTACTACGCCGGAAACGGGAGATTGAGAAGGCGCGGTTTTCCTCCCCCCTGCAAAGGCCGAAGGCCGGAGGACAGCCGCAGGCTGGTCTGGCGCAGCCAGATACGGCGAAGCCGCACACAAGGGGGGATTGAGGGCATACCATTCCACACAATTCCTCTGTCATCAATTTGCTGCTTGAGTCAAGCGCCGAATCCCCCTTATTTTGCCGAGAAGGAGCCACCCAAGGAAACACCCGCCCTGCGCGAGGTCATCCGCCGCATCGCCATGCTTGACGGCTTCCTGGCTCGAAAAGGCGATGGAGAACCCGGCGTCAAGACGCTCTGACAAGGCCTCGCCAGAGTCGACTGGTTCGTCAAGAGGGTTGGGGAAATGCGCAAGAATCATGCAGTATGAGTTGTGTGGAATGGAATGGATTGAGGGGGGTTTTGCGGCGCTTCGGGCTGCATCTGGCCTTGGTTTCCCGCTCCAACGCCGCCAACCCCTCCCCGTCCCTCCCCTTGTCAGGGGAGGGCGTTTGGCCGTGCTTCGTCCAGGATGAATTATTAACATGACATCCTCCACTTTTAATTGCAGTCGCGGGGTTTCCTTGCCTTTCCCCCAAAAAAGGGCAAGCTTCGCTTGCCCTTTTTTGCTGACTGACCCGGCACAAGGCCGAAGGCCGCAGGACAGCCGAAGGCTGGTCTGGCGAAGCCAGATGCGGCTTTGCCGCACAAAAAGTGGGTTTTTACTTTTTGCCGCCTTCCGCCGGAATGGGGCAGACGCTGTCGATGATTTGCAGGTCGTTGTCCTGCGCGAAGTTGAGCAGGAAGGCGTATGCCTCGGGGTCCAGTTGGCGGAGCGCGCCGTCGACATAGACCGCCTTTTCGTCCCCGTATTCGCCGGGGCTGGCGTAGGACGAGTAGCGCATCTTCTTGGTGGCGCCAAAGGCGGAAAGGATGCCGGAGAGCCGATCCGCCCAGTCGCTGGGACGGAATTTCTTGCCCTGGGTGGTGACGCCGATGATGATGAAAGAATAGAGTTCGGACATGGGGTTTACCGGACAGAGAACGAAGGGAGAAAAGACGCGGCAAAAGGATAGCACAGCCCCAGCCGCCACGCGCTGGCGGCGTGTTGAATAGATTCGTAACGCGGATTTGCGGATTGCCGATTTCCTGTATAATGCGCGCCTTGTTTTACGCGGGCGACCGCGCAGGCTGCTGGGGAGTCGCCAAGCTGGTCAAGGCACCGGATTTTGATTCCGGCATTCGAAGGTTCGAATCCTTCTTCCCCAGCCATAATTCATCGGGCAGGCCGGGTGGGTTCATCCGCCTGCCCGAAATCATTTTTGGCGGATGACCATTCCGCAGGGGATGAACGTGCCTTTCAACAATCTGATGGTTTTCAGCGGCAACGCCAACGCCAGTCTGGCGATCGACGTGGCGGCCGCGCTTGGCGTCAAGCCGGGACAGGCTTTCGTAGGCCGGTTTTCCGACGGTGAAATCAACGTGGAAATCCAGGAGCACGTGCGCGGGCGGGATGTCTTCATCCTGCAATCCACCTCGGCGCCGACCAATGATCACCTGATGGAGATCCTATTGATGGTCGATGCCCTGAAGCGCGCTTCCGCAGGCCGCATCACCGCCGCCATCCCCTATTTCGGCTATGCCCGGCAAGATAGACGCCCGCGTTCATCGCGCGTTTCCATTGCCGCCAAGCTGGTCGCCAACATGCTGATGGTTTCCGGCATCGACCGGATACTGACCATGGATCTGCACGCCGAGCAGATCCAGGGATTCTTCAATATCCCCGTGGATAACATCTACGCGCTGCCCATCCTGCTGGAGGACATCCAGAAGCGCCGTTATGAAAATCCGCTGGTGGTTTCCCCCGACCACGGCGGCGTCATCCGCGCCCGTTCGCTGGCCAAGCGGCTGGAATGCGATCTGGCGATCATCGACAAGCGCCGTCCCAAGGCCAACGTGGCCGAGGTGATGAACATCATCGGCGACGTGGAGGGACGCACCTGCGTCATCATGGACGACATGGTGGATACCGCCGGCACGCTCTGCAAGGCGGCAACGGCGTTGAAGGCCAATGGCGCGAGGAAGGTCATCGCCTACTGTACGCATCCGGTACTATCCGGCGGCGCGGCGGAGCGGGTGGGCGCATCCGACCTGGATGAACTGGTCGTTACCGACACCATTCCCCTGCAGGCGGCGGCGCGCGCCTGTCCGCGCATTCGCCAGCTTTCCGTTGCGCCGCTCCTGGCGGAAACCATACGCCGCATCAGCAGCGACGATTCGGTTTCCTCGTTGTTTCTCGAATAGTTTTTTCAACCCTCCGGCCTGGTCGCGGGCTGGTTTTTTCTCATGGAGTCATCATGCAATTTCTTCTCAATGCCCAAAAACGCGTCGTGCAGGGAACGAGTGCGAGCCGCCGCCTGCGTCGCGCGGGCAAGGTGCCC
>JAITEO010000014.1 GCA_031281985.1 Zoogloeaceae bacterium
CCGCTGCCCCCCAACTTAACCCCCCCCCACGACGCGAGTCAACCTGCACTACACGCTGGCGGACAGAAAAAACGGTTTCGACCTGCTGCATCACGGACGTTTCTCTCGATCAAAAAAACAGAACCCCAAACTTCAGGTCAGGACGAACATGTGACGGGCATGCTACCCGAAATCAAAACATGCGCATGTTCCGCTTGATTCAGTGCACAATATTACATGATTGACTGTGACAACATCCAGCAATTTCTTTGCAAAACTCGAAATACAGACCATTGGCGCATCATGCGTAATCCAGCACCAGCGGCGCGTGATCGGAAAAACGTTCCGCCTTGTAGACAAAACCTTCCCGCGCGCGGGCGGCAAGGGCTGGCGTGGCAATCTGGTAGTCGATGCGCCAACCCACGTTCTTTGCCCAGGCCTGCCCCCGGTTCGACCACCAGGTGTAGGCATCCTCCCCCGCTTCCGGGTAACGTGCACGGAACACGTCCCGCCAGCCCAGCGCCAGCATCCGGGAAAACCACTCCCGTTCTTCCGGCAGGAAACCGGAATTCTTCTGATTGCCCTTCCAGTTCTTAAGGTCGATTTCCCGATGGGCGATATTCCAGTCGCCGCAGACCACCATTTCCCGTCCCTCCGCCAGCAGCGCGGCCAGACGTGGCAGGAGAAGCTCCAGAAAGCGGAACTTGCGTACCTGCCGCTCCGGCGAGGCGGAACCTGACGGCAGATAAAGCGAAATCACCGAAAACTCCGCGAAATCAGCACGCAGGAACCGGCCTTCGGCATCGAATTCCGCGTCCCCCATTCCAGCGGAAACCGCTAATGGCTTTTGCCTGCACCAAATTCCCACACCACTGTAACCCTTGCGCACGGCGGGATGATAAAAGGCGTGATAGCCTTCCGGCACCAACATGGCGGGCGACAAATCCTCCAATTGCGCCTTCAGCTCCTGAAAGGCGATGACCTCCGGCGCGGCAGCGCGGATCCAGGTTTCCGCCCCCTTTTGCCAGGCAGAGCGGATTCCGTTCAGGTTCAGGGATATAATGCGCAATCTTGGATCTCCAGGCAGGGGGGCGTGCCGAAAAATGGTAACTTTTGACAGAACACCGCACCCTATGGGCCGCGGTGGATCGTGAAAATAGCACGCTTTCTGCCACTTTGTCATGGTATGAAAACCTGGTATGAATCCTGCTGTGATCGAGGTGCACAGGCCGTTGGATGCAGAACTTCACGTCACATTACAAAAAGGAGAGGCAATGGATTTTCGGGAAGCCTTCATTGAATTTGCGCTGGAACGCGAAGCGCTGCGGTTCGGGTGTTTCACCACCAAGGCAGGACGTGCTTCTCCCTACTTCTTCAATGCGGGTCTCTTTCATGACGGCATCGCCCTGCAAAGACTGGGGCGCTTTTACGCCCAGGCGATTGCCGCCGCCGCGTTGCCTTTCGACATGCTCTTCGGCCCCGCCTACAAAGGCATTCCACTGGCAGCCAGCCTCGCCATCATACTCGCGGAATCCGGACGCAAGGCACCATTCGCCTATAATCGCAAGGAAGCCAAGGATCACGGTGAGGGTGGTTCACTCATAGGCGCGCCGTTGCAAGGCCGGGTGCTGATTGTCGATGACGTCATTTCCGCCGGAACCTCGGTACGCGAATCGGTCGCCCAAATCCGCGCGGCAGGCGCAACCCCCGCGGGTGTCGTCATCGCGTTGGATCGCATGGAACGCGGTCAGGGCGCCCGCTCCGCCGTACAGGAAGTCGAACAGGATTACGGTATCCCGGTCGTTGCCGTCGCCACGCTGGAAGATCTGCTTCGCTATCTCACCCATCAACCTGAATTCATCGCGTCCCAGAACGCTATCCTCGCTTACCGGAGTCAATATGGCATCGCCGCTTGAACCGCTTCGTTGCGCACTACTCTTTGCGCTTTTTGCGCTTTGGGCCTCTCCCACTCTGGCGCAACCCGATCCGCCCCCTCGCGTGCAGGGCGAATTTTCCTGCTGTACCGACGCCAACGGCCAGCGCAGCTGCGGTGAAATTCTGCCGCGCCAGTGTGTGGGACGTGCCTATACCATCTACAGCCGTTCCGGCCTGCGCATTCGCAACGTCGCGCCTCCCAAGACGGAAACCGAAAAGACGGAGGCGGCCGTTGAGATCCAGCGTCTCGAAAAAGAGCGGGAAATCGCGGCAGAGCAGCAACGCCGCCGCCTCGCCATCATGTCGACCTATAACAACATGAAGGAAATCGACGATCGGCAACGCCAGGACGAAGCCAATCTCAGGAAAGACGTGGGTGAAACCAGGCAACGGATTGCCGATTCACAGAAACACCTGCAGGAGTTGCAGGACAAGGTCATGGCCCTGCAAACGGACAAAGACGGCAAGAAGAAAAAGAACCCGCCGCCTTTGCCGCACGATCTCGAAGAAGGAATACGCAACGTGGAGATGGACATCAAGTACCAGAACGAGCTCATCAAGATCAAGGAAAGTGAACTCGCCCGCATCTCCGCCAAATACGACCGCGATCGCCGCGAATACCGGGAACTGGTGGGCGAACGCTGATTCAGGAGGCTCAAGCAGGGTTTTACTTTTTGACGCCTTCCTGCCGCGCCACCTCGGCGCCGTCGTTCAGTTTCAACTGACCGGCGGTGACCACAAGATCGCCAAGCGCAAGCCCTTCCAGCACTTCCACCCGCGCGCCCTGGCGTTGTCCCAGCTTGACCGCAACGGCGCGCGCGTGGGTACCCTCCAGGCGGAAAACCTGCGGCGACACGCCGGAGACCACGGCTTCTTC
>JAITEO010000017.1 GCA_031281985.1 Zoogloeaceae bacterium
ACGCTGATGGCTTGCCTGCCCGCGCGGGCAACGCCGCCGGACGCGCCAGGCCCTTTCACGCCGGACGCCGCGATCGCCGCCCGCGCAAAATATCACGCGGACGTCCTTGTCCGGACGGCACGTGCGCTTTATGGCGTCAAGCTGGATTATTCGGACGCAAGCATCGAGACCTTCGAACAAATACTCAACGCGCTTACGAAGGATGGCTTCGGGAAGGCGGAACGAATCGTTCGGCGCATTGACGCGCAATCGGCGCGTCCGCCCGAAGAACTGCCGGGTTTCGCGGATCTGAACTGGAATCCACGAGACAAAACGCCGCTGCCGACGCGCCAGTCCGGACAACCAAGCATGAATTTTTGCGACGCGGCAGGAGGCTACATCGGGGAAACGCTACGGCGCAACCACGACGCCGAATGGGGCATCATCACTTACACGGTGAGCAAGCAACGGTTTGTATACTTTTCCGTGCAAGGCGCAAAATACCCGTACTATCCGATCTGCGCTCCGTATGAGAACGCCTGGCGCGAATGCGCAAATGATTCGCTGGCCGCAATCCAGGCGTATTACCATCGCTGCCTGAAAACGAAGCTGGGAACGGAGGAATGACATGCAAAAGCTGAAGGACTTTTTCAGTACCTTTGCCCCGTGGGCGCTTTTGAAGGGCATGTGTTTCTTTATCATGGCGCTCGTGGCCAGCCCGCTTTCCCAGGCGACGCCGCCCGATTGGGATGGCCCTTTCACGCCGGACGCCAAGGTTGCCGCCCGCGCCAAATATCACGCGGGCGTCCTTGTCCGGACGGTGCGCGAACTCTACGGCATCAAACTGGATTATTCGGACGCGAGCATTGAAAAGCTGGAACAACTGCTCAATGAAATAGACGCGAAGGATGGCTTTGACAAGCCCGAACAAATCGTCCGGCGCATCGACGCGCAATCGACGCGCCCGGTCGAGGAACTGCCGGGTTTCGCGGATTTTCAGTGGAGTCCGCGTTCCAGGACTCCGCAACCCACGCGCCAGACCGGGCAGCCGAGCATGAATTTTTGCGACGCGGCGGGCGGCTACATCGGGGAAACACTGCGGCGCAACCACGACGCCGAATGGGGCACCATTACCCACATGAAGCGCCAGACCCGATCCGTCGCCTTTTCGGCGAAAGGCGTATCCTGCGCCCCCTATGCGATTGTTTGGAGTAAATGCAAGAATTTTCCGCCGGAAGAGAAAGCACGCCGGGGCAATCCCTGGCCCCACGCAATCCGGAAGAATTGCCTGCAAGCGAAAGAATGACATGAGAAATCCAGGAGGCTTCTTCACCCCTTGGCGGTCGCCCGTCGTTTCCTCCCTCTTCTGGCGGAGGGGGGCATTTCCGCCCCTCCATCTTTTCACCTTCCCCAAGAGGCTGACATGCAACTGAAAGAAAGACTGAAGGACTTTTTCAAGACCTTTGCCCTGTGGGAACTCGTCCAGGGCATGCGGGTGACGGGCAGGTATTTCTTTCTCCGCAAGATCACCGTGCAGTACCCGGAAGAAAAGACGCCGCAGAGTTTTCGCTTTCGCGGGCTGCACGCGCTCAGGCGTTACCCGGACGGCACGGAGCGTTGCATTGCCTGCAAGCTGTGCGAGGCGATCTGCCCGGCAAGGGCGATTGCCATCGACATCGGCGAGCGCGAGGATGGCTCCCGGCGCACCACCCGCTACGACATCGATCTGGCAAAATGCATCTTCTGCGGCTTTTGCGAGGAAGCCTGCCCGGTGGACGCCATCGTGGAGACGCGCGTCCTGGAATACCACGGCGAAAAAAGGAGCGATCTCTACTACACCAAGGAAATGCTCTTGGCCAACGGCGACCGGCACGAACAACAGATCGCCCAGGACAAGGCGCTGGACGCGAAGTATCGGTGAGATGAACATGCGGGAATTCCTTCTTCGCCACGCAACCGGGCAGCGCGCGTTTCTTCTTGCGCTGCTCTTCTTTTCGGGTCTCTGTTGGGGAACCAAGCCAAGTTTCGATATGTCGACTTTCGAGAATCCGGAACGGACGCTACGGCTTCTGGAACGGAAGTATCCCCAGAACATAAGCGCGGCGGAAGAGCGTTTCGTGATGGCGCAACAACAGATTGCCCAGGAGAAGGTAGATTCGGCGGCCTGGAGCGCGGCGGCGGAATATGGCCTGAAAAGCCTGATCGCCCATCCGACAGGCAAGGCTTTTTTGCTCAGCGTGGAGGCTTTATTGAAGAGCGATGCGCCATCGCGCACAAGATATAACTGGAGAATAGGAGAGGCGCTGGAAACGCCGCAAAAGAGTCTGGAACTTGCCGCCAAATGGCTGGATTCGGCAATCGCCGTGGAAGAACATGAAAAGTCGCTTTCCGCCGCGGGGCACGCCAAGCTGGTTTCCTGGCGCGATTGCATCCGGCGTTACCTGGAAACCGGCAAGCCGCAGGCAAGATGCGCCCCGCTGCAATGGGCGGGCGTTGCGCAAAAAAGCGCCACGGGCAAGCGCGCGGAGGGATTCCACTGGACGGACGTGGCGGGGAAAAAAGCCCCGGATACCCTGCCCTTTTCCAATGGCCTCGAATTTTCCGGTGCCTTGGAAGACGCGCATCAGGCGCTTGCCTACCTGCAGGCCAGCCCGCCCAGGGAACGCGGGGAAAAGGCGGAAAAGGCATATGCGCATGCCCAGCGGGAGGCCACCCGGTTGCAGTGGGACGCCGCCGCCAGGCATGGTTTAGCCAGCGCCCGCTTCTATCCGACGGTCAAGGCACTTTCGCTCTATGCGGAAAGCATCGTGCGTGGCGAGCGGGAAACGCGCGAAAAAGCGGCCGCGTTACAACGCGCCAGCGGATTTCTGAATACGGCGGTTGCCGTGGAAGTCCTGGAAGCCAACGCGCGGGCGGCGCGTTCCAGCGCGCCGATTTCCACCGCCGAGCATAGCGCCGGTCATACCCGGCTGATGTTCTGGCGCGATTGCGCCAGACGCTATCTGGAAAACGGCCAGCCGGAGGCGGGATGCGTCCCGCTGCAATGGGCCGGCGTGAAAGAAGCGCCCATTGGTGACGCCATGCGACAATCGCAGGCATCTGACAGGAAATAACATGGACTTCAAGACCCTACTCTTCTTTTTCTTCTCGGCCATCCTCCTCTTTGCCGCCCTGCGCGTCATTACCGCGAAAAATCCCGTGCACGCGGTGCTGAACCTGATTCTTGCCTTCTTCACGGCGGCGGGCATCTGGCTGTTGCTGGAGGCCGAGTTTCTCGCCATGGTGCTGGTCATGGTCTATATCGGCGCGGTGATGGTGCTCTTTCTTTTCGTGGTGATGATGCTCGACATCGACCTCGACCGGCTGCGGCAGGGATTCTGGCGTTACCTGCCGCTGGGGGCGTTCGTCGGCCTGGTGGTGGCGCTGGAAATGGCGCTGGTGCTGGGCGGCGAGTATTTTTATTCGTCGGCGGACGCAAACCTTCCCGCGGCGGCGGCAGGCGTTTCCAATACCCGCGAACTGGGGGCGCTCCTGGTGAGCCGCTACGTGTATCCCTTCGAGCTGACGGCGGCGCTCCTGTTGATGGCGATCGTCGCCGCCGTGGCGCTCGCCTTCCGGGGCAAGAAACCCGCCCGGCGCGTCGATCCCGCCGAACAGATTCGCGTGCGCGCCGCCGACCGGCTGCGCATCGTCCATATGCCCACGGAAACGGACGATGCGCCACCGGCCGCCATCGACGACCAACCGGAGAAAGACGCATGAACCTGACGCTTTCCCACTTTCTCATCCTGGGCGCGCTGCTCTTTGCGATCAGCATGGTCGGCATCTTCCTGAACCGCAAGAACCTGATCGTGCTCTTGATGTCGATCGAGTTGATGCTGCTTGCCGTCAACATGAATTTCGTCGCCTTCTCCCGCTACGCGCAGGATTTGCACGGCCAGTTGTTCGTCTTCTTCATCCTCGCCGTGGCGGCGGCGGAATCGGCGGTGGGACTGGCGATCCTGGTGCTTTTGTTCCGCAACCTGAACAGCATCCACGTTGATGACATCGACAAACTGAAGGGCTAACGAATGAAGATGCAGACCGTTTATCTCCTCGCGGCGCTCGCGCCCCTGGCCGGAGCCTTGATTGCCGGTCTTTTCTGCCGGGTGATCCCGCGCTGGGCGGCGCATGGCGTTGCCATACTGGGCGTGCTGGTTTCCTTTCTCGCCTGCCTGTGCGTCTTCCTCGACGTGCTCCAAGGGCCGGAACACTTTTTCAATGGCCCCGTCTATACCTGGATGACGAGCGGCAGCTACACCTTCGAAGTCGGCTTTCTGATCGACACGCTCACCGCCACCATGATGCTCGTCGTCACCTTCGTGTCGCTCATGGTGCATCTCTACACCATCGGCTACATGCAGGACGACCCCGGCTACAACCGCTTCTTCAGCTACATCTCGCTTTTCACCTTCTCCATGCTGATGCTGGTGATGGCCAACAATTTCATGCAACTGTTCTTCGGCTGGGAAGCGGTGGGGCTGGTTTCCTACCTGTTGATCGGCTTCTGGTACACCCGTCCGACGGCGATCCACGCCAACCTGAAAGCCTTCCTGGTCAATCGCGTCGGCGACTTCGGCTTCCTGCTCGGCATCGGCCTGGTGCTCGCCCATTTCGGCTCGCTCGATTACGCCACGGTGTTCCAGAAAGCGCCGGAACTGGGCAGCGCAACGATCAACCTCTGGGGCGACGCCGAATGGTCGCTGATGACGGTGGTCTGCGTCTGCCTCTTCATCGGCGCGATGGGCAAGTCGGCGCAGGTGCCGCTGCATGTCTGGCTGCCGGATTC
>JAITEO010000069.1 GCA_031281985.1 Zoogloeaceae bacterium
TTCAAACAAATCGGCCCCATCACGCCGGAAGTGCTGGAAAAGAAACTCCTGCCGCTGATTGCCCAATGGGATCAGGAATCAGGGATCAGGAATCAGGAATCAGGAGACTGAGGACAGAACGGGCAAGTCCGCTTCTTACGTAAAGTGCATGCCTGTTCGTATCGCGGTGTAACCCGCCAGGAATTGGGCGGCGGCGAGGCGTTTGCCGCCGGGTTTTTGCAGTTCCGTGAGGAGCAGCGCGTCTTCGCCGCAGGCGACGCAAATTCCTTCCTTGCCGATAGCGAGCACCGTGCCGGGCGGAGCGGCAGTGGGCGCGGCGCTTGGGCGGGCGGCGTGGATTTTCAGCGTATCGTCCGCAAAGCGGGCGTGCGCGACCGGAAAGGGCGTGAAGGCGCGAATCTGGCGATCCAGTTCATGGGCGCTTTTTTGCCAGTCCAGCCGAGCTTCGGCCTTGTCGATCTTGGCGGCGTAGGTCACCCCTTCCGCGGCTTGCGGCACGGCGGGCAGCGGCAGGCGGGGCAGGGTTGCGACGAGGAGTTGCGCGCCCAGCACGGCCAGCCGGTCGTGCAGGCTGGTCGCGGTATCGTGGGCGGTAATGGGCGTCGTTACGCTTGCCAGCAGCGCGCCGGTATCCAGGCCGGCATCCATCTGCATCAGGCTGATGCCGCTTTCTGTGTCGCCTGCCAGGATGGCGCGCTGGATGGGCGCCGCGCCGCGCCAGCGCGGGAGGAGGGAAGCGTGCAGGTTGATGGCGCCCAGACGCGGCATCTCCAGCACGGACTGCGGCAGGAGAAGGCCATAGGCGGCGACGATCAGGGCGTCGGCCTGTTGGGCGCGGATGCGTTCCCGGACTTCCGGGTCGCTTTTCAGGGAAAGCGGCTGCAAGACTTCCAGACCATGCCGCAAGGCCAGCTTCTTGACCGGCGAAAGCTGCGTCTGCATCCCCCGCCCCGCCGGACGGTCGGGCTGGGTCAGCACGAGCGGCGCCGCGTGTCCGGCATCGAGCAGGGCGGCAAGCGCGACGGCGGCGAATTCCGGCGTTCCGGCAAAAATCAGTTGCATACAAGTTTCACAAAAGGGATTTCACGAAGCGTCACAACGCCTGGGCGCTTTTTCGCGCCTGCTTGACGAGCTTGTCGCGGATGCGCGTCTGTTTGAGTTGCGAGAGATGATCGACGAACACCTTGCCTTGCAGGTGGTCGATCTCATGCTGGATGCAGACGGCCAGCAGGCCATCGGCGTCCAGGGACTGCGGCCGGGCGTCGAGATCGAGGTATTCGACGCGCACCGTGGCGGCGCGTTCCACCTTTTCGTAGACGCCGGGGACGGAAAGACATCCCTCTTCATAGACCTGCTGCCCATCCCGGCGCGTGATGCGCGGATTGATGAACACGCGCAATTGATTGCGCTCCTCGGAAATATCGATGACCACGATCTGCCGATGCACATCGATCTGCGTCGCAGCCAGGCCAATGCCCGGCGCGGCGTACATGGTCTCGGCCATATCCGCGGCCAGGGCGCGAACCGACGCGTCGATCTGCGTGATGGGCGCGGCAATTTTTCGCAGTCGGGGATCGGGGAAACGCAAAATGGAAAATAAAGTCATGAAAATGCTTGCTCAATTAAGTCATTACGTGCAAAATCTCAAGTGTTTTCGAGAAGTGGAACAGCATGCGCTTTCAGAAACAGCACAAAAGGGCGTGGTAATTGGCAGCGAGCGCTGTTTCTCTTGGTCCGGCAGTTCCGACGCACACGAGGAAAATCACATGTCCCGCATTATATCTGCCTTGCTTCTGGTTGTGGCGATGGCCGCTGTGCCCGCATTCGCCGACGAAGCCCCACTCACCCTGGCCGACAACGCGCCGGATCGCTATGTTGTCGTCAAAGGAGATACCCTCTGGGGTATTTCCGGCAGGTTCTTGAATGAACCCTGGCGCTGGCCGGAAATCTGGCGGCTCAACATGGCGCAGATCAAGAATCCGCACCTGATCTATCCCGGCGACATCATCCTGCTGGATTACGTAGACGGGCGTCCGCGCCTGCGGCTGGGCAAGCCGATAGGCTCCGGCAACGTCAAGCTCTCGCCGGAAGTGCACAGCGAGCAGATCACCAAGGCCATTCCTTCCATTCCGCCCAACGCCATCGAACCGTTCATTTCCCGCCCCCTGGTGGTAGGCGCGCATGATCTCGACGACGCGCCGCAACTGGTGGGCATGGACGATTCCCGCGTAATCATCGGGCATGGTGACGAGATCTTTGCGCTGGGCATCACCGACAATCATCCCAACTGGCACATCTACCGCTTGGGCGCGCCGCTCAAGAATCCGGTTCCGGAAAACTTCTTCGGCGAAACCAAGAAAGACGTGCTGGGGCCGGTGGAAACCTACATGCGCGGGCCGCTCCCCGCGCTTACGCCGGTCGGCACGGAAAAACCCGTCGATCCGGTCGTAGCCACAGTCGGTAAACCCGGCGATCTGTTGGGCTACGAGGTCGTTTATCTGGGCACCGCGCGCCTCAAGGAACAAGGCGAGGTCAGCACGTTGGAAGTCCTGACGGCGAAGGAAGAAATCCTCCAGGGCGATCTGCTGATGCCCGCCGAAGAACCCGTCCTCGAATCCTACATGCCGCACGTGCTGGAAACCGACGTGGCGGGCGGACAGGTCGTTTCGGTCTATGGCGGCGTGGGCGTGGGCAGCAAGTTCTCGGTGGTCGCCATCAACCTGGGCGAAAACGTGGGACTGGAACCGGGACACGTGCTGGGCATCTACAGCAAGCGAAACGCGACCTACCGCGACAAGAAGCAACGCGCCCGGACGATCGCCCTGCCGGACAAGCGCAACGGCGTGCTCTTCGTGTTCCGCGTATTTGACCGCGTTTCCTACGGGCTGGTCATGGAAGCGGCGCGCCCCGTGGTCGTCGGGGATGGCATCAAGAAGCCCTGAAACGGAGGATGCGACGGGTCTGTCTGACTGGCTCAGACTGACCCTGATCCCGGGCATAGGCGGCGAATCGCAGCGCAAGCTGCTCGCCGCCTTTGGTTTGCCGCAACACGTCTTTGCCGCCGGACATCTGGCGCAACGCCAGATCATCGCCAGCAAGGCCGATCTCTTGACCGAAGCGCACAACGCCGCGCTGGACGAAAAAATCGCCGCCACGCTCGCCTGGGCCGAAAAACCCGATTGCCACATCATCACCCTGGCGGACAAACGCTATCCGCCGCAGCTTCTGGAAATCCCCGATCCGCCGACCCTGTTGTACGTGCGCGGCAACCCGGCGACGCTCTCCTGCCCCGGCATCGCCGTCGTCGGCAGCCGCAATGCCACGCCGCAGGGATGCAAGATTGCCGAGGATTTCGCCCGCACGCTGGCGGACGCCGGATTTGTCATCATCAGCGGCCTGGCGCTGGGCATAGACGCCGCCGCGCACAACGGCGCGCTGACAAGCCGGACGCGGCAGGCGGAAAACACCATCGCCGTCATCGGCACGGGCGCGGATCGGCTCTATCCGGCGAGAAACCAGGCATTGGCGCAACGCATCGTCGAATGCGGCGCCATCGTTTCCGAATTTCCCCTGGGCACGCCCGCCATCGCCGCCAATTTCCCCCGCCGCAACCGCGTCATTTCCGGCCTGGCGCGCGGCGTGCTGGTGGTCGAGGCGGCCACGGAAAGCGGCTCGCTGATTACCGCGCGACTGGCAGGAGAACAGGGACGCGAGGTTTTCGCCATCCCCGGCTCCATCCATTCCCCATTTTCCAGAGGTTGCCATCGCCTCATCCGCCAGGGCGCGAAGCTGGTGGAATCCGCACAGGACATCCTGGAAGAATTGACGGGCGCATACCCAACGCCGCCAGCGCCGGAACCCGAACCGCCGTCCCCCACGTCCGCGCCGGATGCCGCCGCGAGTGACGAGGAATCCCGCGTTCTCGCCCAACTGGGGCATGACCTCTGCACCCTCGATGAACTGGCGCTGCGCACCGCCCTACCCGCCGACACCCTGCTCGCCCTGCTCTTGAACCTGGAACTGGAAGGCCAGATCGCGACCTTGCCGGGTAATCGCTACCAGCGGATATACGGATACGGCAAAAAGTAAAAAACCACTTTTTGTGCGGCTTTGCCGCATCTGGCTTCGCCAGACCAGCCTTTGGCTGTTGCGGCCTTTGGCCCTGTGCCGGTTCAGTTTGCAAAAAAGGGCAAGCGGAGCTTGCCCTTTTTTGGGGTAAAAGCGAGGAAACCCACTACGCTCTGCACGATCCTGTAGGGGCGCGCTGCGCGCGCCCGTTGGCCGTTGGCCGTTGCGCGGCGGGAATGGTCTGCAGGCGCACGCAGTGCGCCCCTACGACACCCCAAGACCGCGCTGGTTTGCGTTGGGTTTAAAGGTTTGAAGGCGAAGCGTGCTTTGCCGTCAACCCCAAGATAAACCGGCAAAAAGTGGGGGGTTACTTTTTGCCGTTTCCATCAAGTGGATTTTTACTTTTTGACGTGTCGTGTCTTATCTGGACTGTTGTGCGCGTTCGCGCATGCGCTGGTGGGACAGACGCACGTTTTCTTGCGCCCGTTTGATGATCATTGCTCGGATGGGCGCGTGTGCGTCCATGCTGGCGCGGCGATTGAGAACTCCGGTACTCATTTGCCCTGGCTCCTGTAAAAAATGGAAAGCGGCGCTGCGTGTTGCAGCGCACAAAACGTAATTTTCCACGCAAACATGGGCAAGTCAAGAGAACTTCCCGCAAAAACACAAAATTTTGTTGCGTTGCAGCAACAATACAACAGCCCGGATGGATGTCGGCCTTTGCATCGGCGCGCAAGGCGCGTTCGCTACCCGGTCACCCGCAGCTTGATTCCCGCCAGCAGCGTTTCCGGAGAAAGGCTCATGACGCTGGCCATTTCGCCCGCCATGCAAAAGCCACAACGCGCGCACAGTCCCTCGCTCTTGCCGTTGCATTCGGCGAGGCGGCGGCCATCGACCATCACGAAATTCGCCACCCAGCAATACTTCTTGAAATCGCGGCGCTGCATGCGCTCCAAGCCCGCGATGGAATTCATGATCGGATAGCCCTTCTTCTTGTAGGCAATCAC
>JAITEO010000105.1 GCA_031281985.1 Zoogloeaceae bacterium
TCGACGTGCCGCCCGCCGTTGCCGCTGCGCCCGCCACCACGACCACTGCAACGACTACCGCCACGACTACCGCCACGACCTCCGCTACCGCCACGTCCGCCGCAACGCCAAAAGCCGCGTCCGCCGCTTCTGCCGTCGTCTTTGCGCTGCCCGCCGCGCGTCTGCGCTGGAGGCCGCACGTGCCCGCGCCGGACGCCGCCGCGCCGCCGTCCAACCCGTCATCGCCGCAGGCGGGACATGGCGCGACGCGCATCCTGCTCATCGGCGGCATCCACGGCGACGAACTCACCTCGGTTTCCATCGTCTTTCGCTGGATGGAATGGCTGGGCGAGGCCGACGCGCAGCGCCACCACTGGCGCATCGCGCCGCTTGCCAATCCAGACGGCCTGCTCGCCCAACCGGCGCGGCGCACCAACGGTCACGGCGTCGATCTGAACCGCAATTTTTCCACGCCGGACTGGTCGCGCGACGCGCTTGCCTACTGGCAAAAACGCACCGGCAAGGACCCGCGCCGCTACCCCGGCAAGTCCGCCATGTCCGAACCGGAAACCCGCTGGCTGCAAAAGGAAATCGAGAATTTCAAGCCGGATGTCATCATTTCGGTGCACGCGCCCTATGGCGTCCTCGACTACGACGGCCCGCTGCAAAAACCGCGCCGCTTCGGACGCCTCAACCTGAGCCAGCTCGGCGTCTATCCCGGCTCGCTGGGCAACTTCGGCGGCGTGCACAAGAATATCCCCGTCATCACCATAGAACTCCCCAACGCCACCACCATGCCCAGCGTCGAGGAACAACGCCAAATCTGGAACGACATGCTGCGCTGGATACAGCGTTCCCTGCATAGAAGCGTCAAAAAGTGAAAATCCACTTTTTGACGTTTCCTTATGTTGGGTTTCCATTTTTGACGATTTTTAGCTGCGATAACGTACTGTTACCCTCTTTTGCCTGCACGTTCGCGGATTTTGGTTGCATATTCCGCGCATGGACTGTTACGATGCGGATTCGTTGAACACTTGCAGGAATCCCCATGAGCAGTCTGGTTGCCCGTAGTCTGAAAAAAATGCAGGGGTTGTGGGTGAAGAAATCCGTGGCGCACAAACCGTTGGATGCCCGCGCCCTGGAGAGGGCGCGGGCGCAATTGCAGGAGTGCGCGCGCGGCGCGGGGGGTGAAGTTTCCGCCCGTCAGCGCGCCCGTCGCCTGGGCGAAAGCTATCTGCAACTGGATGACGCCGGACGTCACGCCTTCTTGCGCCTGATCGCCACGGAATTCGGCCCGGATCCCCAGGGCGTGGCGGCGGCGTATGCGCGTTATCAGGCGAGCATCGGCACGCCCGCGCAATGGGATGCCGAAGCCCTGCTGTGGCGCGCCCTGCGTTCGCCGCGCACCCGCATCCTCACGCAATTCAACGCCTTGCCGCAGGGCGTGCGCTTTCTGGTCGATCTGCGCGTGGACTTGCTGCGCTTCATCCGGGAAGACGCGGAACTCGCCTCCCTGGACCGCGAGCTGGAACACAGTCTTTCCATCTGGTTCGACGTGGGGTTTCTGGAATTGAAGCGCATCACCTGGCATTCGCCCGCGGCGTTGCTGGAAAAGCTCATCTTGTACGAGGCGGTGCATGCCATACATTCCTGGACCGATCTGAAAAACCGCCTGGATTCCGACCGCCGTTGCTATGGCTTTTTCCATCCGCGCATGCCGGATGAGCCGCTGATTTTCGTCGAGGTCGCCCTGACCGACCATCTGGCGGACAATATCCAGGACTTGCTGGACGAACACGCGCCCGTCTTCGACGCGCGGGCGGCGGATACCGCCATCTTCTATTCCATCTCCAACACCCAGACCGGCCTGCGCGGCGTCTCCTTCGGTAATTTTCTGCTAAAGCGCGTCATCGAGGATTTGAAGCGCGATTTTCCGCAGCTCCGGCAATTTTCCACGCTCTCGCCACTGCCGCTGCTGCGCCGCTGGGCGGAAAAAACGCCGGAATGCTGGGAACATGCCTTCCTGTCCGGCGATCTGGAACGCATCGGCAAACTGGCGCACTGCCCGCCCACGCGGGAGGGCGTACAGTCCCTCCTGGCAACGCAGGAATGGGCGGCGAACCCGCGCCTTGCGCGCGCCTTTTTTGCTCCGCTGACCCGCCTGGCCGCGCATTACCTGCTTACCGCCAAGGCCGGAGAGCGCCGCATCTACGACCCGGTGGCGCGCTTTCACCTCGGCAACGGCGCGCGCATCGAACGCCTCAACTTCCTGGCCGACCGTTCGCCCAAGGGACTGCAACAAGCCTATGGCATGATGGTCAATTATCTCTACGTGCCGGACGACATCGAGGAAAACGTGGAAGCCCTGCTCGCCGAAGGAAAAATCGCAACGCGGATTCGGGATCCAATCCGCGAGCGCGAAAAAATCACGAAGAAATAAACCGCTTCATTCCCGAATCTTCTCCGCAATCCGCCGCGCCAGCACCCCGGCGTCGATGCCTTCCACGCGCACGACCTTCCGGCGCGCGGTCTGGCCGCTTTTCAGATGAAGGGCGCTCTTGGGGATTTGCAGCCACTTTGCGAGAAAATCCAGGAGAGCGGCGTTGGCCTTGCCGTCCACGGGCGGAGCGGCTACGCGAATTTTCAGGGCGTCGCCATGAAACCCCGCCACCCCGCTCGTTTTCGCGCCCGGCTGAAGATGAACGGTGAGCAGCGCGGCGTCCTCCGGCTTGGTGTGCGTCAAAAGACATCTCCTGCTTCTTGCCGGGTAGATTTGGGTTTGCAGGCAAGGCAAGCTCTGCCCGCAAGCCATGTAAGCCCAATCCGGCCTGTGCGGTTGTCGTAGGGGCGCACTGCGTGCGCCCGCAAACCATTCCGCCGTGTGAGGGTACAATCAAGAATGGATGATGTCATATAAATGGTTTATCCCAGACGAAGCGCCGTTGCATATTGTCCCAGAAACCCTGGCAACGCGCCGTGCCGCCCCCTTGCAGGGTGCAAGCCCTCTCCCGCCCTATCGGGCACCCTCTCCCCCAAAGGATTGGGGGAGAGGGGACGGCAGGCGGCGGGGCTTCGTTTGGTTCCCACGCTTTTAATGGCACCCGCCACGTGTCGGCTGACGGGCGCACGCAGTGCGCCCCTACGGCTGGCGGACAGGTAGTGGGTTTCCTTGCCTTTACCCCAAAAAAGGGCAAGCTTTGCTTGCCCTTTTTTGCTGACTGAACCGCCAAAAAGTAGGTTTCCACTTTTTGGCGCCTTCACATCAACATCAGCAAGGCTTGCAGCAGCAGGATGACCACCAGTGGCGAGAGGTCTATGCCGGAGATGGGCGGGAGGATGCGTTGTATGGGCGCCAGCAAGGGCGCGGTCAATTGGCGCAGCACCGGGGCGAAAGGCGAGTAGGGATTCACCCAGGAAAGCACGGCTTGCAGGATCAGAAGCAGGATGAGGAGATAGAGGATTTGCTGGATCAAGCCCATCAGGCTGATGACGAAGAGCAGAAAAGCCCATCCGCCTTCCGTGATGCCGTTCAATGTGAGCGGCGCAAACGGCGTGCCCATGATGGGCAACGACAGGGCGACCGAGAAGAACGCGAATTGCAGGAGGAAGGCAACGAGGAGGGAAGCCCAGTCGATGCCGCCCACGCTGGGAATCACGCGCCGCAAGGGCAGCACCGCCCAGTTGGTGAGCTTTAACACGAAACCGCCCAGCGGATGGATGAAGGAGATTCTGCGCCATTGCAACAACAGGCGCAGGAGGAACAGCATCGTGAAAAAACCGCAGACCGCCCGAAGCAGGAAAAGAAAGGCGGCGATGACGGAAGTGTAACCAGAAAGCATGTGAATTCCTTTTAAAGAAGCGTCAAAAGTAAAACCCTACTTTTTGCCGCCTTCTTGTTGCGACAGTTCCGCGCTGCGCAGGGAAGCCGCGCGCGCTCCGGCGATGATGCCTGCCGCGACGCCCATTTCCTCCATGACCGCCAGCGCCGCCGCCGTGGTGCCGCCCTTGGAGGTGACGCGCGCGCGCAGCGCCGCGGGGGATTCCGGCGAGGTTCTTGCCAGGGAGGCCGCGCCAAAACCGGTCTGGAGCGCCAGCTTGCGCGCGGCGTCCGGCGACAATCCCAGCGATTGCGCGGCTTCTTCCAGCGCTTCGAGGAACAAGAAGAAATATGCCGGGCCGCTGCCGGAAATGGCGGTGATGGCGTCCATCTGGCCTTCCTCTTCCACCCACAGCGTTTCTCCCGCCGCCGCGAGCACGCGCTCGGCCATGCGGCGCTCGTCCTGCGTAAGCTCCGGCAGGGCAAAAAGCCCGCTCATGCCCGCGCCGATCAGGGCGGGCGTGTTGGGCATGGCGCGCACGATGCGCCGATACCCCGAAAGCCAGGCGGAAAGCGTCTCCAGCGTCAGTCCGGCGGCAATGCTGAGCACGACGGGGCGGCGCAGGCGTCCGGCAATTGGCGCGAGCGCGGCCTGCATCTGCTGCGGTTTGACGGCCAGCACCAGCACGTCCGCATCCAGCGCGGCGGCATCCACTTCTGCCTGGCAGGCGACGCCAAATTTTTCGCCCAGCGCCTGCCGCTGCTGCGGAAAGGGTTCCACCACCCGCATGTCGCCCGCAACAAAGCCCTTGCCCAAAAGCCCGCCAATCAACGCGGAAGCCATGTTGCCGCCGCCAATGAAGCAGATGTTCATAAGTTGTTCCTATCGAAACGTCAAAAAGTAAACCCCCGCTTTTTGCGCGGCGAAGCCACATTTTCGCCGCGCAAAACCACTCCGGTCATGGGGTTGCGTTGCCTTTACGCCAAAAAAGGGCGCGCTTTGCTTGCCCTTTTTTGCTAAATAAATCTGGCAGAAAGTGGATGTTCACTTTTTGCCACTTTCCCGCTGCCCGAAAATGGCGGAGCCGACCCGCACCAGGGTGCCGCCGGATTGTACCGCGGCTTCCAGATCGTCGGACATGCCCATGGAGAGCGTATCCAGTTCCGGGCAGCGCGTCTTGATTTCCATGAACCGTTGCCAAAGTTGCAAAAAAGGTCGGCATTGTGCCGCAAAATCATGCGCGGGCGCGGGAATGCACATCAGGCCGCGCAGTTTCAACCGCGGCAGGGAGGCTACCGCCAAACAGAGATCGAGGGCTTCCTGCGGCGGGCAGCCGCTCTTGCTGGCTTCGCCGGAGACATTGACCTGCACGCAGACCTGCAAGGGGGGAAGCTGCGCCGGACGCTGCGCCGACAGGCGCTCGGCGATTTTGAGGCGTTCGATGGAATGCGCCCAGTCGAACTGTTCGGCCACCAGCCGGGTCTTGTTGCTTTGCAGGGGGCCGATGAAGTGCCAGATGAGCGCAGCGTTCTCCGGCAACGCGCCCTGTTGCGCCAGGGCGCGCAGGGCGAGGATCTTGTCTGCGCCTTCCTGCGCGTAGTTTTCGCCGAAGTCGCGTTGTCCGGCAAGGGCGGCGGTTACTACGTCGCGCGCAGGCCGGGTCTTGCTGACGGCGAGAAGCGTGATGTCCATTGCCGATCGCCCGCACCGTCCGGCGGCGTCGGAGATTCTTTGCCGGACGGCTTGCAGGTTGGCCTCAATTGCGCTCATAATCCATCAAGTTTTGCTGTCTGCATGGGTTGTGCAGTATACCGCCCAATACTTTTTGGAACGACACCAGGAACAATCTCTCATGGATATCACTGAACTGCTGGCTTTCAGCGTCAAGAACAACGCTTCGGACCTGCACCTTTCTTCTGGCCTGCCGCCCATGATCCGGGTAAACGGCGATGTGCGAAAAATCAATCTGCCCGCCCTGGAACACAAGGATGTGCATGGCATGGCCTACGACATCATGACGGATTCGCAGCGCAAGACCTATGAGGAAACGCTGGAATGCGACTTTTCCTTCGAGATTCCCAACCTGGCGCGCTTTCGCGTCAATACCTTCGTGCAGCACCGGGGCGCGAGCGCGGTATTCCGTACCATTCCTTCCAAGGTGCTGACCCTGGAAGAACTGAATTGTCCGGAGATTTTCAAGGAGATTTCCGACTATCCTCGCGGCATCGTCCTGGTCACCGGCCCCACGGGTTCGGGCAAATCCACCACGCTTGCCGCCATGATCAACCAGGTAAACGAGAACGCGTTCGCGCACATCCTGACGGTGGAAGACCCCATCGAATTCGTGCACGAATCCAAGAAGTGCCTGATCAACCAGCGGGAAGTCGGGCCGCATACCCTGTCGTTTGCCAATGCCCTGCGTTCCGCCCTGCGGGAAGACCCGGACGTGATTCTGGTGGGCGAAATGCGCGACCTGGAAACCATACGCCTGGCCATGACCGCCGCCGAAACCGGCCACCTGGTGTTCGCCACCCTGCACACCTCTTCCGCCGCCAAGACCATAGACCGGATCATCGACGTGTTTCCCGCCGCCGAAAAGGACATGGTGCGCGCCATGTTGTCCGAATCCATGCGCGCCGTCATCTCGCAGACGCTGTTGAAAACCAAGGATGGCAGCGGCCGGGTGGCGGCGCATGAAATCATGATCGGCACCCCCGCCATTCGCAATCTGATCCGGGAAAACAAGGTGGCGCAGATGTATTCCGCCATCCAGACCGGACAGGCGCGCGGGATGCAGACGCTCGACCAGTGCCTGCTCGATCTCGTGCGCCGCAATGTGGTCTCCGCCAGCGAAGCGCGCGTCCGCGCCGCGGACAAGGCGGCTTTCCCGGCCACATGAGGCCAAGGCATCCACGATAACGACGGGTCTTACACATGCAAAAGGAGTTGTAAATGGAACGCGACCAGGCACTAAAATTCATGCACGATCTGCTGAATCTGATGAACAACAAAAAAGGCTCCGACCTGTTCATCACGGCAGGGTTTCCGCCCGCTATCAAGGTCGACGGACGGATAATGCCGGTTTCCAACCAGGTGCTCACGGCGCAACACACGGCGGAACTGGCGCGCTCCATCATGAACGACCGGCAGGCGGCGGAATTCGAGGCCACGCGGGAATGCAACTTCGCCATCTCTCCCAGCGGCATCGGCCGTTTCCGCGCCAACGCCTTCATCCAGCAGGGACGCATCGGCCTGGTCTGCCGCGCCATCAACACGGTCATTCCCACTTTCGAGGAACTGGGCATCCCGCCCATCATCAAGGACATCGCCATGACCAAGCGCGGGCTGGTCGTCTTCGTGGGCGCCACCGGAACCGGCAAGACCACCTCGCTGGCGGCGCTGGTCGGTTATCGCAACGAAAACAGCTACGGGCACATCATCACCATCGAAAACCCGATTGAATACGTGCATGAACACAGGAACTGCATCGTCACCCAGCGGGAAGTGGGCGTGGATACGGATGACTGGGAACCCGCGCTGAAAAATACCCTGCGGCAGGCGCCGGACGTGATCCTGATGGGCGAAATCCGCGACCGCAAGACCATGGAATACGCCATCGCCTTTTCCGAAACCGGCCACCTCTGCCTGGCCACCCTGCACGCCAACAGCGCCAACCAGGCCATCGAGCGCGTCATCAATTTCTTCCCCGAGGATCAGCATCAACAGTTGCTGATGAATCTCTCGCTCAACCTGCGCTCGTTGATTTCCCAACGTCTCATCCCCAGGAAGGGCGGCAAGGGACGCGTCGCCGCCTTTGAAATCCTGCTGAATTCGCCGCTCATTTCCGATCTGATTTTCCAGGGCGACATCAAGGAGATCAAGGAAATCATGTCGAAGTCGCGTGAGTTGGGCATGCAGACTTTCGACCAGGCACTGTTCGATCTCTATGAACAAGGACAGATCAGCTACGAAGACGCGCTGCGCAACGCCGACTCCGTAAACAACCTGCGCCTGCAAATCAAGCTGAACAGCAAGGAAGCCGCCGACCGCGACCTGACTTCCAGCGTCAACTACCTCTCCCTGACCGGCGTGGAAGAAGACGAACGGCAAATGCACAACTATTTTTAGGAAGGCGGCAAAAAGTAAAACCCCACTTTTTGCCGGTTTATCTTGGGGTTTGAAGCCAGGCAAAGCCTGGCTTCAAACCGTATAAACCCAACGCAAAACCAGTGCGGTCTGTGTGGTTGTCACAAGGGCGACGCATGTCGCCCATCCGCTGTCGTCACGCTACGGACAGACAGTTTGCTGTGGGCGCGCACGGCACAGCGCCCCCCCAATCGAGTCGATTTCGGCGGACAAAAAAAGCCCGGCAACGCCGGGCTTTTTCATGGGTTCTTCCTCATCCTGCTTTATTTCACACGGTTGCGGTACTCGTCGGTGCGGGTGTCGATTTCGATCTTGTCGCCGATTTCCACGAAAGCCGGAACCTGCAATTCAAAACCGGTGGTAATGCGCGCGGGCTTCATCACCTTGCCGGAAGTATCGCCCTTCACCGCGGGTTCGGTGTAGGTCACTTCGCGCACCACCGAGGTGGGCAGTTCCACGGAAATGGCGCGCTCGTTGTAGAACACCACTTCGCAGGGCATTCCGTCTTCCAGGTACTTCAACGCGTCGGTCATGTTCTCGGCTTCGATGTCGTACTGGTTGTACTCGGCGTCCATGAACACGTACATGGGATCGGCGAAGTAGGAATAGCTCACTTCCTTCCGGTCGAGCTGCACCACTTCGAACTTGTCATCGGCGCGATAGACGGCCTCGGAAGCCGCGCCGGAAAGCAGATTCTTCAATTTCATCTTGACCACGGCGGCATTGCGGCCGGATTTGTTGTATTCGGTTTTCTGCACCACCAGCGGGTCATTGCCCACCATGATGACATTGCCGGAGCGGAGTTCCTGAGCGATTTTCATGATGATTCAGCGCATTCGTTAAAAACGGCGGATTATACCCGCGTTGCGCAAAATTTGACGAGCGCGGACGCAAGGTCATCCTGCGCCAGCAAACCCGCACGCCAGCTTCTCCCATGCCGCGCCAGCGGCTTGATCTGCCGGCGAAATTCCGGCCAGAGACCGGCAAGCGCCTCCATCGCGCCATGCGCGCCATTCCAGCCGCGCCAGAAGGCGGCAAGCGCCGTTTGCGCGGGTTCTGGCAGGTCGGCGGCATAGCGCCGCAGGAACGCGTCCAGTTTGTGCAGATGCGCGTCGTCTTCCTGTGGATAGGGTTGCCAGACAAAGGGCTGCGCCGCCCATTGCGCGCGCACGAAGGAATCCTCGCCGCGCACGAAATTCAGGTCGCAGGCGGCAAGCAGTTCGTCGTAGGCGTCCTGCGCGACAAAAGGAACAGGGATGAGACGAACCTGCCCCGCCGCGCCCAGCCGCCAGCCATCGGGGTCTTGCATATTTTGCGTTGCTCCCAGTGCGGCGCGGGCGGCGGCGAGCGGCTGGCCTGGAAAGATGAGGCACGCCAGCGGCTCCGCCGCATCTTCCCAGGCCGCAAACAGGGCGGCCAGCGGCGCGGTCTCGTAGCAGAACAGACTGACGAGCAGACTATCGGGGTTTCCCGCCAGCAAGGCGTCGCGCCGTCTGCGGACAGCCGGGCGGGTCGGCAGATGGCTTTCCCGCAACAGGCCGCCGGTTCTTTTTGTAAAACCGGGAAAGAAAAAATGCTTGACCAGCGGCAGGCGCGGATGCGGCGAGGCGAGGCCGTGACAGCCTTCCACCCAATCCTCGGCGCTCAGGTATTCCAGATTCAGCCAGCAGGGCGAAGGCGCGCGTCTTGCCATCGCCCGCAGGTACTCTTCCGGCAGTTCGCAGCCGAAGGCTTCGATGACCACATCCGCTACGGCGTCGAAGCGCAAGGGACTTCGCCAGGGACGCACCTGGACGGGAGAAGCCGCAAAATCCGGCGCAAGCTGGAGGAGCGGCGCGGGATCCTCCAGCCACAGGCGGACATCAATGGCATGCTCCGCCGCCAGTTGCCGCGCCAGCCGCCAGCAGACGCCCGCATCGCCAAAGTTGTCGATGACCCGGCAAAAAATATCCCAGCGCATGGATTACGCGCCGCCCGCGAGACCCGAAACCCATACGCCGTAAAGCTGGTCGGCAACCCGCCGCAGCGCCGGGAGCCTTTGGGGCAGTTCCGCCTGGATGCGCTCCGGCGTCTGCACGCTGGGCGGCGGCGTGGCGGTGACTTCTTCCTGCCAATGTCCGCACCATTCCTCGATCATTTCCGGCAACATCTCGATATGACATTGCAGGGCGAGATGCGGCCCCAGCGCGGCAATCTGGTGGGCGCAGCAGGCATTTTCGGCAAGGAGCGTCGCGCCTTCCGGCAGGCTGAAGGTTTCGCGGTGCCATTGAAACACGTCCAGCGTCCCGCCCACGTAATCGCCCAGCCAATGCCGGGAAACGGCATCCTTGCCGCCGTTCAGCACGCTCCAGCCGATTTCCGGCACGGGATTCTTGCCTACCGTGCCGCCCAGCGCCTTGCTGATCAACTGCCCGCCCAGACAATGCCCCAGGACGGGAATGCCCTTTTCGATTGCGTCACGAATCAGGGCACAGACGGGCGCGATCCACGGCAACTCTTCATTGACGCTCATCGGCCCGCCCATGAAGCACAGTCCCGACCAGGCGTCGGCGCGCTCCGGAATCCTTGCGCCCGCATCCAGCGGAATCAATTTCCACGGAATGCGGCGAGACTCCAGGAATATGGCAAAATACCCGGGGCCTTCAGTAGGGGAGTGGCGAAAAATGGCAACAGGATTCATGAAAGATACCTCGCAAAGCGGACAGGGACGTTATTGTAGAGCCTTGGCGCTGTCTCTTGGCATTGGCCTTCTGGCGCTGCCGGCATGGGCGACCGATGTGGGGCTGGCGGGCATCATCGGCAGCAAGGCCATGTTGATGATCAATGGCGCTCCGCCCCGCGCCCTGTCGGTCGGACAGGAATACGAGGGCGTCCGGCTCATCGCCGTACAGGGCGAAAGCGTGCAGGTGGTAATCGACGGCAACCGGCGCACGCTCAAGATTGGGCAGAACGCGGTCGGCGCGGAATCTTCCGGCGCGAACGCCCGCGCCGTGCTGATTGCCGATGGGCAGGGACATTTCCAGACCAACGGCGCCATCAACGGGCGTTCCGTGCGTTTTCTGGTGGATACGGGCGCAAGCACGGTATCCATGGGTGCATCCGAAGCCCAACGGCTGGGGCTGGATCTGGAACACGCGGAACGCGGCCTCTCCAACACGGCCAACGGCACGGTGACGACCTACCGCCTGCGCCTGAACAGCGTCAAGGTGGGCGACATTACCCTGAACAACGTGGAAGCCTCCGTACTGCCGCAAAACATGCCCTTCGTGCTCCTGGGCATGAGTTTTCTGAACCGCACGCGCATGGAGCGCAACGGCGACACCATGACGCTGACGCAAAGCTACTGATGCCGATGTCCCTCGATCTGGCGCGCATCCAAGCCTGCCTCGCGCCGGAACCGGTCGCGGCGGAGGAAGAAGACGATTTTGCAAAGGATGCGGTTGTCGGCAGGGACATGGCCGCGCTGATCCCCTCTGCCGTGCTTTTCCCGCTGGTGCCGCGCGCGGGAGGCTTGCAGGTGCTCTTCACCCGCCGCACCGAGCATTTGCGTGATCATCCCGGACAAATCAGCTTTCCCGGCGGACGCATGGAGCAAAGCGACATCAGCCCCGCGCATACCGCATTGCGCGAAGCCGAGGAAGAAATCGGCCTGGCGCGAGACCTGCCGCAAGTCCTGGGGTTTCTCCCCACCTATCGCACCGCCACCGGTTTCTTGATTTATCCCGTCGTCGCCCTGCTGCTGCCCCCCTTCACGTTGACGCTGGACGCCTTCGAGGTGGCGGAAGCCTTTGAAGTCCCGCTCGCCCGCCTCTTCGACCCGACCATCCAGCGGCGCGAATCCATCCTCTACCAGGGAAAGGAACACACTTACCACGTCATCGACTGCACAAGCGAAACCCCGCCCCGCCGCATCTGGGGCGCAACGGCAGGCATGATCCTGGCGCTTGCCAGAAGGCTGGAGAACAAGGAAAGGTAAAAGGGAGCCAGCATTCTCCCGCGCTGGAATTTCCCACGTCATATTGCGTGATAGAGAAAAGGGGGGCGCATGGTCTTTCCCGCAACGAAACCGCGCGCCGGATCGCAGAGGAAGAAGACCACAAAGCGCACGGTAGTCCATCATGCCGAATCAACGCAATT
>JAITEO010000107.1 GCA_031281985.1 Zoogloeaceae bacterium
AGGCACCAAAGTCGGATGCAAAACGATCTGCCGCAAACCCCCCACAAACCCCCCTTGTCAGGGGGGAAGAAAAACGCGCCCCTACGAGAACCACACAGTCCGCGCAGGTCTTGAGCCGCGCAAAAATTTTTTGACGCTTTCCAAAGAAAACTGCCAAACCGATTCCCGACAACATGTCCGATAAAAAAGTCTTTTTCCTCTGGCTCATCGCCGCCGCCGCTGTCCTTGCCGCCGATCAGGCGAGCAAGCATGTCGTCCTCGCCTATCTGCAATATGGCGAGCAGGTGCCGCTGACCGGGTTTTTCAGTCTGACGCTGGTCTATAACACCGGCGCGTCCTTTGGCCTGCTGGCGGACATGGGCGGTTGGCAGCGCTGGCTGTTTACCCTCTTGGCGCTGGGCATCTGCCTGTGGATACTCGTCATGCTGTGGAAGCATCCCCGAATGCGGCTCCAGAATACGGCGTTTTCGCTGATCATGGGCGGGGCGCTGGGCAATGTGATGGATCGCCTGATGCATGGGGCAGTGGTGGATTTTCTTGATTTTCATCTGGCGAAGTGGCATTGGCCGGCCTTCAACCTGGCCGATTCCGGCATTACCGCAGGCGCGCTGTTGCTGGTGCTGAGCGGTCTCTTGGAACAACGGGGAAGCAAGACGTGAAACTCAAACATATCAGCGAAATCGAAAAGGCGACCCAGCCCAGCCAGAACGAACTGTTCCGTTTTGGCGTGGCGCTCTTGTTCATCATCGGCGTAATGCTGTATTCCAGCACGCTGGAAATCGCGGCGGCCGGCATTCCTTCCGGCGGCTTGTTGCTCATCGTCGCCGCCATCATCGGCGGCTACATGGCGATGAACATCGGCGCCAACGACGTTGCCAACAATGTCGGCCCGGCGGTCGGCTCCCAGGCGATCACCATGGGCGGCGCGCTCCTGATCGCGGCCGTCTTCGAGATGGGAGGGGCGCTGATCGCGGGCGGCGACGTGGTCGAGACCATCCGGGACGGCATCATCAGTCCTTCGAGCATGGCCGACCGTGAAGTCTTCGTCTGGCTGATGATGTCGGCGCTGCTGGCCAGCGCCCTGTGGCTCAATTTCGCCACCGCCATCGGCGCGCCGGTATCCACCACCCATTCCATCGTCGGCGCGGTGCTGGGCGCGGGCATCACCGCGGCGGGCTGGCATGTGGTCAATTGGGAAGTGATGACGAGCATCGTCGTCAGTTGGCTGGTGTCGCCGCTCCTGGGCGGGATTTTCGCGGCGGCCTTCTTGTATCTCATCAAACGCTGCATCACCTACCAGCAGGACATGGCCGCCGCCGCCGCGCGCGCCGTGCCCATCCTGGTCGGCGTCATGGCGGCGGTCTTTACCAGCTACCTGCTCTTGAAGGGCTTGCAAAAACTGCTGCCCGCGCTTGGCGTGAATGCCGCGTTGTGGTCGGGGCTTTTCGCCGGTCTGGCGGTATTCCTGCTGCTGCGCCTGCTGTTGCGTTCGCGCGTTGCGACGATAGAAAACAGCAAGGAAGGCGTCAATCGCCTGTTTACCCTGCCGCTCATCTTTTCCGCCGCGCTGCTTTCCGTCGCGCACGGCGCCAATGATGTCGCCAACGCGGTCGGGCCGCTGGCGGCGGTGACGCAGGCCATTACCGAGGCCGCGGACATGGGCGGCGGCCAGGCCGGAATTCCGCTCTGGGTGATGCTGGTGGGCGCGCTGGGCATTTCGGTGGGACTGGCGCTGTTCGGCCCCCGGCTCATCCGCACTGTGGGTTCGGAAATCACCGAACTGGACAAGATGCGCGCCTATTGCATCGCCATGTCCGCCGCCATCACCGTGATCGTCGCCAGCCAACTGGGCTTGCCGGTCAGCTCCTCGCATATCGCGGTCGGCGGCGTTTTCGGCGTCGGCTTTTTGCGCGAATACCTGAAAGCCAGCTATGTGCGCCTGGAAGACGAAATCCGCGCCCATCACGAAGAAGGGGATATTCCCGCCGTCAATGACTTCCTGGTGCGCTTCAAGGCGGCCAGCCTGAAACAGAAAGGCGTCATGCTGGCGGAATTGAAGATGCAGTCCAAGCTGAAACTCGATCCCGCCAACTTTTCCAAACCGGAACGCAAGGGATTGAAGAAGTACTACCGCAAGGAACTGGTCAAACGCTCGCAAATCCTGAAAATCGTCGCCGCATGGATCATCACCGTCCCCGCGTCGGCACTGCTTGCCTCGGCGCTGTTCTATGCGCTCGGAAAAGTGATGTGATTCAGGAGACGTCAAAAAAAGCAAACCCCGCTTTCCTTATCTTCCCCCCTGACAAGGGGGGAGGACAAGGCCGCAGGCTGGTCTGGCGAAAGCCAGATGCGGCAAAGCGCACAAAACCGCGCGCCCCGGATGAATTGCCCCCTTTTTGACGTCTTCTCTTATTGTGCGTCGTTCGGCTTCTTGAGCAGTTTTTCCTTGATGCGGGCGGATTTGCCGGAGCGGTCGCGCGGGTAGTAGAGTTTGGCGCGGCGCACGTCGCCGCGGCGTTTGACCTCGATTTTGGCGACCAGCGGAGAATAGGTCTGGAACGTGCGTTCCACCCCTTCGCCAGAGGAAATCTTGCGGACGATGAAGGAAGAATTGAGACCCCGGTTGCGTTTGGCAATCACCACGCCTTCGTAGGCTTGCAGGCGTTCGCGGTTGCCTTCCTTGACCTTGACCTGTACGACCACCGTATCGCCGGGCGCGAATTCGGGGATGCTCTTGCCCAGGCGGGTGATTTCTTCCTGTTCGAGTTGTGCTATCAGATTCATGTGAGTTTCCTTGTTGAATTTCATTGCTCACCGCATTGCTCATGCTGGATTTCCGTCATGAGTTGCGTCTCTTCCGCGCTCAACGCGCGTTGCGTCAGGAGTTCCGGCCTGCGCTTCCGGGTTCGCGCCAGCGACGCTTTCAGCCGCCAACGACGAATTCTGGCATGGTCGCCGGAAAGCAGAACTTCCGGAACCGCCTGTCCCGCATACATCTCGGGACGGGTATAGTGCGGGCAATCCAACAAGCCCGACACGAACGAATCTTCCGCGGCGGAAGCCGCATCGCCCAGCGCGCCGGGCAATTGACGGATGAGCGCGTCCATCAGCAACATGGCGGCCAGTTCGCCGCCCGAGACGACGAAATCGCCGATGGAAATCTCCTCTTCCACCACCCGCTCAATCAGGCGCTCATCCACGCCTTCATAGCGTCCGCACAGCAACACCAGGCCGACGCCCGCCTGCAAGTCCGCCGCCATCTCGATGACTTTCGCATGACGCAGCGGCACGCCCTGGGGCGAGAGATAAATCACTCGGCTCTGCCTCGCCCCATTGGCCTGTTGCCGCGCCTTGGCCGCGTGGATGGCGGCTTCCAGCGGCGCGGCCTGCATCACCATGCCGGGGCCGCCGCCGTAGGGTCGGTCGTCTACGGTGCGCCAGGCGTTGTCCGCGTAGTCGCGCGGATTCCACAGGGACAGCGACCACAACCCGGCTTCCTGCGCCTTGCGGGTGATGCCGGAGCCGGTGAGCGCGGCGAACATTTCCGGGAAGATGCTCACGCAATCGAAAACGGCCTTCACCAGTCCGCCTCCCAGTCTACGCGCATCCAGCCCGCGGCGGGATCGACCTCGCGCACGATGGCCGCGACAAAAGGCAACAGGCGTTCCGTTTCGCCATCCTGCACCCGCAACACCGTATGCGCGCTGCTGGCAATACAGCCGGTCACCCGTCCCAGATGCACGTCCTTGCCGTTACGTACCGCAAGGCCGATGAGATCGTCCCAATAGAATTCGTCGGCGGCGGTCGGCGGCAGGGCATGTCGCGGCGCGGCCAGCCAGCATCCTTTCAGGTTTTCCGCCTCGGCGCGGTCGGTTACGCCCGCAAAACGAATCAACAACTCCTCGCCGCGCGCCTTGCATTCTTCCGCTTCCTGCTGCCGCCACGGGCCGTTTTCCGTCGCCGATAAATGCCATGTGGAAATATCGCGCCAGTTGGCCGCGTCATCGCCGAAGACCTGCGCCTTCACCCAGCCCTTGACGCCGTAGGCGGCGCGAACGCGTCCCAGAACCAGCAGTCTTGCATCTTCCGTCATGACAGGGGGAGCGGCGAGAAAAACGCGCGGCCATTGTCGGCCATGCGTAAAGGGTCAGGCGGCGGCGGTGGTCTTGGCGGCGTATTGCTTTACCAGGCGGGTAACGGTGGGCGACAGTTGCGCGCCGTTCTGCCGCCAGTAGGCAAGGCGATCCAGCGCCACGCGCAGGTTTTCTTCATGCGCGGCGGCAACCGGATTGTAGAAACCGATGCGTTCCACAAAACGTCCATCGCGCCGATTGCGGGAATCCGCAACGACCAGATTATAAAAGGGGCGCTTCTTCGCGCCGCCACGGGAAAGACGAATGACAACCATGAGCTTTGTCCGATGAATGAACCGAAAGGGGCGAA
>JAITEO010000161.1 GCA_031281985.1 Zoogloeaceae bacterium
CTCTCCCGCCCTGTCGGGCACCCTCTCCCCCAAAGGATTGGGGGAGAGGGGACGGCAAGCGGCGGCGCTTCGTTGGTTTCCTCCACTTTTACACACCCCTCAGGAGGAAGAAGCGTCAAAGAGGAACCCCTGCTTTTTGCGCGATTCACCCAACCAGCCTTCGGCTGGTTCAAGATACAAAAAGGGGCGACGCATGCGTCGCCCCTACAACCGTGCGGATAGGCTGTGTTTTTCTGCCTTTATTCCAAAAAAGGGCAGGCTTTGCCTGCCCTTTTTTGCTGACTGAACCGGCAAAAAGTAGGGTTTTACTTTTTGCCGCGCCACATCGTCATTCCGCTGCCGGAGTGGTCTCCGCGCTTTCCGTGTTTGCCTCCGCGCTTTCCGTGTTTGCCTCCGCGCTTGCCGTTGTCTCGCTCTCATTCTCGGTCACGGTCTCGTCGGCGTCCAGGATGGCGCGGTCGCTGGCCTGGTCTTCGCCTGCGGCCTGCGCCTTGCGGCACTTGTGGTAGGCAAGGCCGGTGCCGGCGGGGATGAGGCGGCCGACGATGACGTTTTCCTTCAGGCCGCGCAGTTCGTCGCGTTTGCCCATGATCGCCGCTTCGGTGAGCACGCGCGTGGTTTCCTGGAAGGAAGCCGCCGAGATGAAGGAATCGGTGGAGAGCGACGCCTTGGTGATCCCCAGGAGCACATGCTCATAGGTCGCCGGAATCTTGCCCTCGGCCTGCATGCGGTCGTTTTCCGCCAGCACCTCGGCGCGCTCGACCTGCTCGCTCTTGATGAAGCGGGTGTCGCCCGGATCGGTGATCGTGACCCTTCTCAACATCTGGCGCACGATGACTTCGATGTGCTTATCGTTGATTTTCACGCCTTGCAGACGATACACGTCCTGCACCTCGTCGGTGATGTAGCGGGCGAGGTCTTCGATGCCTTTCAGGCGCAGGATGTCGTGCGGGTCCTGTTCGCCCTCGACGATGATTTCGCCCTTGGTGACAATCTGGCCGTCGTGGATGAGCACGTGCCGATCCTTGGGGATCAGGTATTCGTGCGGCACGTTGTTTTCCAGTTCGGTGATGATGAGCCGTTGCTTGCCCTTGGTTTCCTTGCCGAAGGAAACCTTGCCGGTGATTTCCGCGAGGATGCTGGCTTCCTTGGGCGTGCGCGCTTCGAAGAGTTCGGCCACGCGCGGCAGGCCGCCGGTGATGTCGCGGGTCTTCGCCGATTCGACGGGAATCCGCGCCAGCACGTCGCCTTCGCGCACTTTCTGCCCTTCCTCCACCGAGATGATGGAGCCGACCAGGAAGGCGATGGAGACGGGTTGATCCGTATCGGCGATGCGGATTTCCTCGCCCTTGTCGTCCGTGAGTTTCACGATCGGGCGCAAGCCCTTGGACTTGCTCTTGGCGCCCGCCTTGGCGTCGATCACCTTCAGGGCGGACAGGCCGGTCACGTCGTCGATTTCCTTGGCGACGGTCACGCCTTCCTCGACGTTCTCGAATTTCACGACCCCCGCGTATTCGGTGATGATCGGCCGGGTATGCGGGTCCCAGGTCGCCAGCTTGGTGCCCGCCTTGACGGTCTTGCCGTCGGTGGGCAGCAGGGTCGCGCCGTAGGGCACCTTGTGGCGTTCGCGCTCGCGCCCGGATTCATCGGCAATGATGAGTTCGCTGGAGCGGGAAATGACCACCTTCTCGCCCTTGGCGTTGGTCACGTAGCGCACGCCGGAAGAAAAGCGCACGATGCCGGCGGACTTGGATTCGATTTCGGAAATGGCCGCCGCGCGCGAGGCCGCGCCGCCCACGTGGAAGGTGCGCATGGTGAGCTGCGTGCCCGGCTCGCCAATGGACTGCGCGGCAATGACGCCCACCGCCTCGCCCACATTGACCAGGTAGCCGCGCCCCAGATCGCGCCCGTAGCACTTGGCGCACAGCCCGTAGCGGGTGTCGCAGGTGAGCGGGGTGCGCACCTTGACTTCGTCCACGCCCAGCTTGTCGATGCGATCGACCAGTTCTTCGGTGAGCATGGTGCCGGCGAAGATGACGCTTTCCTGCGTTTCGGGATCGACGACATCATCGGCGATGACGCGCCCCAGGATGCGTTCCTTCAAGGGTTCGATCACTTCCCCGCCTTCCACCAGCGCGCGCACGGTATAGCCGTTGCGGGTGCCGCAATCTTCCTCGGTGATGACGAGGTCTTGCGTCACATCCACCAGACGCCGGGTGAGATAGCCGGAATTGGCGGTCTTCAACGCCGTATCCGCCAGACCCTTGCGCGCGCCGTGCGTGGAGATGAAGTATTGCAGCACGTTCAACCCCTCGCGGAAATTGGTGGTGATCGGCGTTTCGATGATCGAGCCGTCGGGCTTGGCCATCAGGCCGCGCATCCCGGCCAACTGGCGAATCTGGGCGGCGGAACCGCGCGCGCCGGAATCGGCCATCATGAAGATGGAATTGAAGGAATCCTGCTCGACTTCCTTGCCGTGCCGGTCGGTGACGCTTTCGCGGGAAATCTGCGCCATCATCGCCTTGGCGACTTCATCGCCGGTGCGCCCCCAGATATCCACCACCTTGTTGTAGCGTTCGCCCTGCGTGACCAGGCCATTGGTATATTGATCCTCGATGTCCTTCACTTCGGCTTCCGCCGCCGCGATGATGTCCGCCTTCTGCGGCGGCACCTTCATGTCGTCGGCGCAAAACGAAATCCCGGCGCGGGTGGCGAGCGCGTACCCATGCTGCATCAGCTTGTCGGCAAAGATCACCGTTTCGCGCAGGCCGCAACGGCGGAAGGATTCATCGATCAGCCGGGAAATTTCCTTTTTCTTCAAGGGCTTGTCGATATTCTCGAAGGGCAGGCCGCGCGGCAGGATCTTGGAGAGCAGGGCGCGTCCCACCGTGGTTTCGGTGCGCACCTGTCTTTCGTTCCATTCGTCCTCGCCCGCGCCCGCCTCGAAGACCTTCAGGCGCACGCAGATGCGCGAGTGCAGTTCCACCTCGCCCGCGGCAAGCGCCCGTTCCATTTCCGCCAGATCGGCAAACAGCATGCCCTCGCCCCTGGCGTTGATGCGCTCGCGCGTGGCGTAATAGAGTCCCAGCACGATGTCCTGCGAAGGCACGATGATCGGCGCGCCGTTGGCAGGCGACAGCACATTGTTGGAAGCCAGCATCAGGGTGCGCGCTTCCATCTG
>JAITEO010000166.1 GCA_031281985.1 Zoogloeaceae bacterium
CGCGCCCGCAGTTTGGGATGCGTTGCCAGATAACGGCCATGCGCCGTCAGGAGCGCGGCAAATTCCGGTTTTACCTGCGACTGGCCTTCATCGAAATAAAAGCGGGTCTGCGTCCGCAAACCAGCCTCATCTTCCGGCACACGCACGGCATCGGCCAGCATGACCGTCTCATCCCGCTCCGCTTCGCGGCGGATGTTCTTCTCCACTGCCGGTTGTAATTCCGGCGGTACCGGCAATCCCACCAACCCCGGATGCACCTTGAACGATTCCGGCGGCAACACCGGTTCGCTGGCCACAGGCCTGGAGGCCTTGCCTGCGCAGGCGGACAGGAGAACGGAAAGCGCAACGCAGAATGCGCCGCGGCAGACAAAACGACGTGTGGCAAAAACCATCATGTTGGAATCTTCAGAACAAAACGACAGGGCATGAATCATAGCGCAGGGTTTTGCGTTCGTGGGCTGAAAATCGGGTGTAAGGGAGCGTCAAAAAGTAAAACCCTACTTTTTGCCGGTTCAGTCAGCAAAAAAGCAACGCAACACCAAGGCAGAGCTAACTTGTTGTTGTTTTTTCATGGTTCGAAGGCAAAGCTACCTGCCTTCAAACCCAAACTGATCTGTCAAAAAGTAGTGGTTGTTTTTTGACACTTACTAATTGGAAGTGAAGGAAATTTTGTCAGTGTGAAAAACGAAACACCGTGTCAAACACCAGCCTCGTCATTTTCGGATCATTGTGCGTACAGCAGATCGCCGGGATTGACCTCGATTCCTTCCGGGGCATCGACCAGTTCGGCGATCGAGAAGGCGGGATAGACCGCGCGCAGCAGGACGGCGGCGCGCACCTGTTTTTCCCACCCCAGGAGACGTCCGGAAAAATCGAGCACAGGCGGTGGCGAACGCACGAGATGCAGCACCAGCCTGTCGCCCGGACTCATCCTGGATTCGGCACCGGCGTCGATCTGAAGCGAGCGTCCTTCCACCTTCACAACCCGGGCGACGAATGGGAAACAACTGGCTTGTCCTTCCGCCCAGCGTGCGATCTTCTCAATCAGGTTCGTCCAGGTACGCCCGAATGACGTTTCACGAAACGCGCGGGTGCCGACGGTGGGAAGATTGGCAAAGATCGCCGCGCCGCGCCCGGGTACGGAGACTTTCATCTGGAAACGCTGGCGAGCCAACACCGCACCATTGACGCCGTCATGAAGAAAAGCCTCGATCTCGATGAAGCGCTCCCTGCGCTCATGCAGACCAAACTCACGATAGACGCCGGAAAGCACGTATTGCGCTTGTCGCATCCGCACCAGCGCAGCAAACGGTGTCTCCAGTCCGCTCCGGGGAAGATGTGGCGCCGGGGCGCGAGCGGGAGAGGCATAGGGGAAAGCCTCGCCGTCGAACACGGCGAGGACATGTCCACCTCGATCCAGCGCGCGCGCCAGTTCCATGGCGGTAAGTGATTCGATGCGCTGCCGGTTTGCGCGTGGCAACAGGCGTCCATCCCACTCTTCTACCAGTTGTTCCGGAAATTCAAAGGCAAAACCCGTCACCACCAGACGGTTGAGGTAGTTCTTTTCGCAAGCGCTTCTTTCATCCTCCCCATCTTCCCCATCCTCTCCAGTGCAGGCATCGACCTGGACCCTGAGCTTGACTGCCAGTTCGTTGCCCTCGACGCGCTCGTTCAGTGGGTGCGCGTTCCCGGTGCAGGCGCGGCTGTTCACCTGCGCCACCTCGATGACCTTGTCCGGATGGACCTGGGACTGAGCGCTCACCCGCGCCGAATGCAATTCCGCCGCGCGCGCCAGTGCGCGCCGAGTGGCTGTTTCGCGGGCCGCCGCCAGCCCTTCCGGACCGATCAAGGCGCGTCCTTCGACTTCGACCTCCTCCGCCCGCGCCGTCCTTGTGACGAAGAGCGCGATGGCGAAGAGGAAGAGGAAAAGCGCAAAGAACAGCGCCGCGCTGCTTCCGAAAGTCGTCATCCCGGGCGTTCTTTTGCCCTCCTGGCATTGTTCGGCCGACATGGGTTCAAGGCGAGGTGTACATGATACTGGGTGCGACGACAGGCGGAGAAACGATGTATGGCCTAGTGGCGACCGGAACCGCGCCGCACTTTGCGAAACGCACGCAGGTCACAAAATCCGGCGACAGAACGAGTTCCACCGTCGCCTCGAAATTGCCGTCGCCGATACTGGTCATGTTGACTACGCGCGCGCTGCGGATGAAGGCGTCGACATAAGTACGCACACTGTCGTTCTGGGTCGCGAAGGCCGATACCGCCGTGTTGCCCCAGATCCGGAACCCATGCACCTGCTCGGCCAGGTTGCGATAGGCGTCGATCTGTGCGGCGCGCATTGCCATTAGTTTCTGCTGTCCGGCGGTGTACTGTGAATAACCCCCTTGGCTGCCATAGCCTACGGCGAGAAATTTCGTCGGCGTTTCGGCGGGCACGGCGACGACGGGCGCAACGGGCACGACAATTTCCGCTTCCGTACAGCAGGGTTCAGGCCGGGAAACCCGCTGGCAACAAGGATTGGCACATCCTGCCACCAGGGCGACCGATGTGACGACAAAAGCAATACGGCGACAAAAACGAAGAGACATGGTGCACTCCTTCAATCAAGTTTTCTGAACCATTTCATTCGGCTTGCGATGATTTACGCATCTCCAGTCGAACGAAATGCCTGTGAATGGATAATTCAATCATATATTGAATCAAAATTCCACAAATGTTGAATCGAAAATTTAGTTTTTGATTGATGAACGACAAATTGGAATTCGCGGAACGCCTGAAAAAGGCCATGCTCGATGCGGGCTATGCGCCGCGTCCCAGTGTGCTGGAAAAAGGGTTCAACACCCGTTACTGGGGCCGTTCCGTAACCTTCCAGGCGGTTTCGCGTTGGCTGAAGGGCCTGTCGATTCCCGAACAGGACAAGTTGCAGGTGTTGGCCGACTGGCTGAATGTGGAACCGCACATTCTGCGCTTTGGTGAGTGCTCGGCGCGTGCCATCCGGGAAAAGAAGGCGCGCTGGGATGTTGCCCTCTCAGGCCCGGAGCGCGAAGTGCTGGAAACCTTCATCAACCTGCCCGCTGAACAGAAGAAAGTGGCGTGCGCGGTAATCCTAGCGTTGGCGAGGGCGGGAAATGTGTGAAGACGCACTTGTCGGGCATTATGGACTCCCCCGATGGGTGAATTCATAATGCCCGACAACCTGCTGATTTTCATGCGTATTTTCTATATTTTCGTAGTTGACCGAGGAATCCAGGCTCGCAGTTCTGTTCGCTTGGCTCGATGCGCGCAAATGTCTTTTTCGTGAAAGAAAGTACTCGTTTCAATTACGCCCGTAGTTGTCCTCGAAGCGCACGATATCATCCTCGCCGAGATAGCTGCCCGATTGCACCTCGATCAATTCCAGCGGCACTTTTCCAGGATTGGCAAGGCGGTGTACATGCCCCAGCGGGATATAGGTGGATTCGTTTTCCGAAAGCAGCATCACCTTGTCGCCGTGGGTGACTTCTGCCGTACCTTTGACCACAACCCAGTGTTCCGCGCGGTGATGGTGTATTTGCAGGCTCAATTTCGCGCCGGGATTGACCACGATGCGCTTGACCTGGAAACGTTCGCCCGCGTCGATGGAATCGTACCACCCCCAGGGACGAAACACTTTCCGGTGCGTATCCGTCAGCGCGCGGCCTTCCTTCTTGAGCCGGGCGACAATTTTCTTCACGTCCTGCGTGCGGGATTTGTTTGCGACCAATACCGCGTCGGCGGTTTCCACCACCATCACATTTTCCAGTCCAACCCCTGCCAAAAGGCGCTGCCCATGACTGTAGAAAAGGCTGTCGTGGCATCCTTCCAGACACACATCGCCACGCACGGCATTGCCCGCCGCATCTTTTTCCATGACATCCCAGAGCGCGTCCCAGGCGCCCACGTCCGACCAGCCCGCCGACAGGGGCAGTACCGCGCACGCAATGTCCAGGGCGGGATTCCCCGCCAGTTTTTCCATGACTGCGTAGTCGATGGAGTCGGAAGGAGACGCCGCAAAGGCTTCGGCATCGACACGGACAAAATCTGCATCCTGCCGCGCGGTCTTCAGCGCGGCCTCACAGGCTTCCAGCATGGCGGGATTCAGCGCCCGCAGCGCCTTGCACCAAACACTGGCGCGCATCATGAAAATGCCGCTGTTCCAGAGATAGTGCCCGGAATCCACGTATTCCCGCGCGCGCGCGGCATCCGGCTTTTCCACAAAGGCGGCCAGCTCGAACGCGCCATC
>JAITEO010000198.1 GCA_031281985.1 Zoogloeaceae bacterium
GATGCAACGCAAATCACTATCCGCTACGCCGCCGCCACGCCCTGGGAGGGACAGGTGGAATTCGAGCAGCACGCCCTGGACTATCGCTTGACGCTGGATTCGTATGCGTTCTGAAAACAATGAAGTTTTTCATGTGGAATAAATTTCATGGAATTCAAAATGCTTGAAGACGGAACGGGCGCTCCCGTCCCCCTCCCCCCTTGCGGGGGAGGGGTCAGGGAAGCGGCAATTCAGCGGTTTTGCCGTTCTGAGTCGCCGCACCCCTCTCCCGGCGCTACGCGCCACCCTCCCCCGCAAGGGGGGAGGGTACGCGCGGTGTGCCCCTGCAAAAACCATACAGGCCGCGCTGGTTTTGCGTTGGGTTTTCACGGCAACCGACAGGGGGTATTTTTTGACGCTTGAAAACGATATCTACCTGCATCCGCCGGGCGTGTTGTGCGCGTTGGGCGATAATCTGCCGGGCATTGGCGCGGCGCTTTTTTCCGGAAAAAGTCCGGGGATGCAAACGACAGAGGATTTCAGTCCCGGACGCGCCCTGCGTTTGGGCAGGGTAGAGGCCGAGTTGCCGGATACGCGCTTCTTGCCCAAGGCGGAGCGTTCGCGCAACAACGCCTTGTTGCTGGCGGCATTTGCCCGCATCGAGGCCGCTTATCGTCGCGCCGCCGCCGATTTGCCGCCGACGCGCGTGGCGGTGGTCATCGGCACCAGCACTTCCGGGATGTTCGAGGCCGAAAGCGCGGCGCGCGTCCTGGAAGCGGAAGGCGCTTGGCCGGAATGCTTTCATTACGCGCAACAGGAACTGGGGTCGCCCGCCAAGATGCTGGCGGGGCATCTTGGCGTTTCCGGCCCGGCCTACGCGGTTTCCACCGCCTGCACTTCCAGCGCCAAGGCGCTGGCGAGCGGCGCGCGTCTCCTGCGCGCCGGGCTTGCCGATCTGGTGCTGGCGGGCGGCGTCGATACCCTGACAAGGTTTACCATCGCCGGATTCTCCTCGCTGGAAGCCGTGGCCTTTGGGGACTGCCTGCCCTTTTCGCAAAATCGCGCGGGCATCCACATCGGCGAAGCCGCCGCGCTGTTTCTGCTCACCCGCGCCGCGCCCGATGACGCGCCGCCGATTGCGCTCGCCGGTTGGGGCGAATCTTCCGACGGCCACCACATTTCCGCGCCCGACCCGACCGGCGCGGGCGCGCACCGGGCGATAACGGCGGCGCTGAAGACCGCGCGCATCCATGCCGAAGACATCGATTACGTCAATCTGCACGGCACGGCCACGCGGCAAAATGACGCGATGGAAGGCCGGGTCATGGCGGAACTTTTTCCGCATACGCCGATGAGTTCAACCAAGCCCCTGACCGGCCACACCCTGGGTGCCGCAGGCGCGCTGGAAGCGGCCATTTGCTGGCTGACGCTTGCCGACACAGGGCAGCGGTTGCCGCCGCACCTCTGGGATCACCAACCCGACCCGGCGCTGCCGCCCTTGCACCTGACTTCCCTCGGCAGCCGCGCCCCCAGACCGCCGCGCTACGCGCTATCGACCTCGTTTGCCTTCGGCGGCAGCAACGCGGCGCTGATCCTGGAACGCGAGACCAGATGACGGAAAATGCAACCAGGATTTTTCTTTTTTGCCTACCCCACGTTTCCACGGAAAAGGCTGCGGCGTTCCGTCCAGAAGGCGTCGAGACGTGCTATGCTTCTTGCCCGGATATGCCTTTTGCCTATCGTGGCATCTTCGATAACCTGTCATGATTCCAGGAAGTCCCATGAAATTCAGCCGCTTGCTGCCTGTCCTGTTCGTCGTCTCTTTGGCTTCTTGCACTACCGTCGAGGTTTCGCCGCTTGACCCCGATCTGGAGTTTTTGCATGTCTGCATCCAGAAAAATCCCCGTGTGCAGGTGGAGGATTTCATTTCGGTGCTGGAAGCGGGATTCGCGCGGCATGGCGTGACGACGGAAGTGTTTTCCGGCAAGAAACCGGCGCACTGTGAATTCATCCTCACCTATACCGCCTTGCGCTCCTGGGACGTCTCGACCTACCTGAGCCACGCGGAATTGCGCATCACGAAAAACAAGCGCCAGGTTGCGTCGGCCACCTATCACCTGGAAGGCAAGGGCGGGCTTTCCCTGACGAAATTTGCCGGCACGAAGGCCAAGATGGACCCAGTCATCGACCAGTTGTTCGAGCAACCGGCAACAGCCCCATGAACCTCCTCCTTTCTTTTTTCCTCCTCCTTTTCTCTGCACTCGCCTGGGCGGGGCAGACGGTCGATATCGACCATCCTGTCGCGCACGACGTTTTCGGCAATGGCAATCCGCCGGATGGCCGCGCGCCGGGGGACGATCCTGCGCGCCTGATGCATTTTTCGCCGGAACATTCCAATCCCGACAAGCCCGCCCACGATTTCCGGGATAACGTCGTCCATATCCGCCGCGGCGCGCAGGTGAAGGGACGGGTCTATGGCGCGTATGGGAACGGCGCGGGTTCCTCGCTTTCTTCCCTGAACCCCATTCCCAACGCCGTGCGCAATACCGTTCGCATCACCGAGGGCGGCTCGGTGCGCGGGGACGTGTATGGCGGGTTTGCCGCTGGCGCTGCCGCCTCCCTGGAACTGAACGTCAATGCTTCCTCCAATACGGTCCTCATCGAGGGCGCTGCCGTGGGCGGGCGGGTCTATGGCGGGTATGCCCGCGTCCATCCTTCCGCGCAAGGCGATCTTGCCGCCGCCACGGGCAATACCGTCACCCTTTCCGGCAAGGCGGTCTTTGACGCCGAGAAATCCGAACTGTATGGCGGCAAGACCGAGAACGCCGCGGAACGCGACGCAGAAGCCTTCGGCGGCAATACCCTGAACGTCTGGAACTACACGGGTTCCGCCGTGGCCTCGCTCCAGAATTTCGAGCGGCTCGATTTCATCCTGCCCGCCGCATTGCCGCCGGGCGGCGTCGTGTTGCGCGTCGCGGGCAACGCGCATCTCAATGACCGCACCGCCCAGGCAAGGCCAAGCCGGATCACCGGCATCCATCTTCCCGACGAGGCGGCCAGGCTTGCGCCCGGTTATTCGGTCATCCTGATCCAGACGGGCGGCGTCCTGGATGGCGCGAACTTCAACCAGAGTCGCGCCTATGGAAAACATGGGACGATTTTCTACGAGTGGGAACTTTCCGTGACGATGAACCAGTTGATTGCGACCCTGATCGCCCTCCACAGGGAAGACCCGGACACGCCCGCATTCGATTTTTCCAGTTGACGAACGCCGCCATGACAGAAGCCTACCTGCCCATCGAGGAATACCTGCCGCACCGTGGCCGCATGGTGCTGCTCGACCGCCTGCTGGAAGCCCAGGCCGATCGGGCGCTCGCCGCGCTGACGATCCAGGCGGACAGTCTCTTTTGCCGGGAGGGACAGGTGCCCGCCCATGTCGGCGTCGAATACATGGCGCAGACCGTCGGCGCGCTGGTGGGCTGGCAGGCAAGAAGCGCGGGAGAAGCCGTCAAGACCGGCTTTCTGGTTTCGGCGCGCAACTATGTCTGTCAGGTGGAATCCTTTGCCCTGGGCGAAACCCTGTTCATCGAGGCAAAGGAAAACTGGCGCGACGAGGAAGGGCTTGGCGTCATGGACTGCGCCATCTATCATCCCGAACCCGGCGAACCCGGCAAACCCGGTGCAAAGGAAATCGCAAAAGCCACGCTGATGGTCTTTCAACCCAAGAATTTGGACGCTTATATCGCAACATCATGAATACGCAAGTCGCATCTTCCCTGTCTTCTCCATCTTCCCCGTTTTTCCCTCCCAGTGTGCTGATTACTGGCGCTACCCAGGGCATTGGCGAAGCCATCGCCCGGCGGCTGGCGGCGGACGGGTTTTTTCCCGTGCTGCATGGCAGAAAGCGCGAACGCCTCGAAACCCTGGCGGACGAATTGACCCAGGAGGGACGGCGTCCGCGCATCCTCTGCTTCGATGTCGCCGAACGCGAGGCGGCAAGCAGCGCCTTACTTACCGACATCGCGGCGCACGGCGTCTATTATGGCGTGGTGCTGAATGCCGGAATCTGCGCCGATAACGCCTTTCCCGCCATGACGGGCGAGGAATGGGACCATGTGCTCACCGTCAATCTGGATGGCTTCTACAACGTCCTGCGTCCCCTCGTCATGCCGAT
>JAITEO010000260.1 GCA_031281985.1 Zoogloeaceae bacterium
TATCCCAGGTCGGAAACCGATCCGCGCTTCATCAGGCTGCTCGCCCAGTTGCAAGGACACTTCGATTTCGGCGTGGAGCGGGAGCCTGCCATCGCCGAGGAAGCCGCATGATGAAGAAGCGTTTACGCCAAGCCAAACACTTTCTCTTGCGGACGGGGATTGCCACCTGGCTGATCCTGCTGGTGATCTGGGCGCTGATCGCGCCGCTGTATCCGCCCTCGTTTTTTCCCGGGCCGCTGCAAACCCTGCTCGGCGGCAAGGAAATCCTGCTGGACGGCACCCTGGCGAAATTCTCCCTCATCAGCGTGGAGCGGGTGCTCACCGGCTGGTTTCTCGGCATCCTGATCGGCGCGCCGCTCGGCATCCTGATCGGGCGCATCCGGCTGCTGCGGCAATTGGTCGAGCCTTTCGTAGACTTTTTCCGTTTCATTCCCGCCATCGCCTTCCTGACGCTCTTCATCATGCGGCTTCCTCGGCGATGGCAGGCTCCCGCTCCACGCCGAAATCGAAGTGTCCTTGCAACTGGGCGAGCAGCCTGATGAAGCGCGGATCGGTTTCCGACCTGGGATAAGGCAACTCCACGCGATAAGTTTTGTGGATGCGGGCGGCGGGCGCCCTGGACATGATGTGCACCCATTGCCCCAGCAGCAGCGCCTCCTGGATGTCGTGCGTCACGAAGACCACGGTTTTCCCCGTTTCCCGCCAGGTGCGCGCCAATTCGTTCTGCATGATGCGCCGCGTATGGGCGTCAAGCGCGCCGAAGGGTTCGTCCATGACCAGCACGGCCGAATCGTTCGCCAGCAGGCGGGCGATCTGCGTGCGCTGCTTCATGCCGCCGGAGAGTTCATGGGGAAACTTGCCCTCATGCCCGGCAAGTCCCACCAGATCGACGTATTTTTGCGCGATCGCCCGGCGTTCGGCCTTGTTCACCGCGGCCATGCGCGGGCCGAATTCCACGTTTTCCAGCACGGTCAGCCACGGGAAGATGGCCGCGTCCGCGTTCTGGAATACCATGCCGCGCTCCCGGCCAGGTTTCTGGATGGCCTTGCCCCGCATCGTCACCGTTCCCCCGGTCTGCTGGAGCAGCCCGGCGATGATGTTGAGCAAGGTGGATTTGCCGCAGCCGCTCGGGCCGAGCAAGACATGGAATTCGCCTTCGTGAATATCGAGGTGTACCCCGGCCAGCACCTTGGCGGTTTCGCCGCTGTGCTCGCCGGGGTAGCGCATCTCCACGTCCCGGATGCGGATCAGGGGCTGGATGTCGCGCGCCGCGGCCGCGTTGCGCCATGTGGCATCGCGCGGCGTCTCGCGCACGAAGGCCAGGGGTGCGGGGAGCGCGCCTTCCAGCGTCGCATTCGTGGCATTCGTCGCGCTCATGCCTTCAAGCTCCGTCCCCGGCCTCTTCCGGCACGCTCAGTTTCTCCGGCAAGGCTTCGCGCAAGGCGTCGAGATGGAGGAAGCGGCGGATGTCGTACTTGTTCCTGATCAAGCCGTTTTCGACCGACCAATCGGTCACACGCACGATGTGATCGAGATCTTCCCTGGAGAGGCGGATGTCGTAGTCGTAGAACTTGAGTGCTTCCAGCACCGCCTCTTTCGGCACTTTCAGGTCGTCGTAGATGATCTGCGCGGTCTCCTCCGGATGCGCCGCGATATAGGCGCTCGCCTCGTCCAGCGCCCGCAACAGGCGGACGACGCCCGCCTTGTTCGCCTGGAGAAATTTCTCGTCCAGCAGCAAATATCCCCGATAGACGGTTTTCGCCAGATCGAGATCGCCCAGGAGTCTTGAGCCGGGAACATCCTGCACGGGCTGCGCGACTTCGGTGGAAGCCCAGAGCGCATCGATTTCGCCCGTTTGGTAAGCCGCCAGCAATTCCGCCGCGGAACCCAGATAGATTTGTTCGACCTCCTTCGGGTCGATGCCGTGGAGCTGGAGCGTCCTGCCCCAGATGTATTCATTGACCGTGCCTTTCTTGACGCCCAGCGTCTTGCCCTTGAGATCGGCGACGCTGTGGACGTCCGGCAGGCGGGTATAGAGCTTTTCGCCTTCTGGCTTCGGGCCGCCGAGATAGGCAACGATGCGCAGCGCGTTGCTTTCGGAGAAACGCGAGGCCACCGCGTAATCCATGCCCTCCGCCGAATCCGTCTGCCCCAGGATGGCCGCGTCGATCGTGTCGATACCGAAGGAATAGGTGGAAATTTCGGCGTCGATGCCGTGTTTCTTGAAGATACCGGTGCCCTGCGCCACGCGGAATTGGAAGGAGAAACTGTAGCTATCCACCCCGAGGCGGATTTTCAGTGGCGCGGTTCCCTCCGCCGCGGGCGGAGGGGCTTCCGTCTCTTTTGAGCCGCAACCGGCGAGTGCCGCCAGCAGCGAGAAAACCGCCATTGCGACGACCGCCGCTTTTCGCACTCCGCCATTCATATGGATGAACTCCCCTCAAGCGGCCTTCAATTCGGTATAGATGTCGTGCTCCCACGGCAGCAAATCGCCATCGGCGTTGAAGAGATAATCGAAAATCGTCTCTTCGCCATTGGTGCAACGATAGAAATCCTCGTGGCTGAAGCCGTTCTTGCGCAAGAGCGCGTAGGTTTTCAGCACCAGGTCGTGATACCACTCGCTGGTTGGCGCGCGGTGGCCTTCCAGGGCCGAACCAGGGTTCGGATTCCATTGCAGCGGAATGGCGACGACGCCCGATTCGATCAGATATTGGATGCCTTCCAGCGTCGCCGCCTTCGGCTCGATGCCGGAGACGAAATAGGAGCGCACGTAGCCCTTGCCGAAAACCTCCACTTCATGGAGAAGCGTGTTGACCCAGTTCTGGTGACCGCCGCAGATCGCGTCCTTGCCGGGGCAAATCGCCTTGAAGATGTTGGCGTCCCAGATTTCCTTGTTGGTGGCGATGCACTCGTAACCGGCTTCCTTGTACTTGTCGATGACATCCAGATCAAGCGGCGCGCCGATGCAGGCCGTGCCGCCGAAGTTTTCCAATCCGGTGGCTTCCCGGATGGATTCGGCCACGTCGATGTAATAATCGACCTCGCGCCGCTCGGGGATGAAACCGCCGGTCACCGTGAGCCGACGATAACCTTCCTTGTAAGCGGCCTGGGTCGTCTCGGCAATCTGGCGCGGGGTCTTGATGCCCAGCCCTTCGAGATCGGCGAAGGCGGCCTTGGTGGCATTGATGTTGCAGAACAGGCAATCCAGCCCTTTGTCCTGCAAGGAGCATTCATTGCTGTAAGTAATGGTGATCTTGCTGCGCCCGACGTATTGCGCGATGCGCGACATCGCGGTGCCATCAGAAGCACGCTGGTCGTACCACTTCGGCTTGCGCTGGAAGAACACCTCGAACAGACGTTTTTCGCCATCGTTCAGGAAATAGCGTCCGTTCTCGCCGCGGATGTTGAAATGCGATTTCGGGTCATAGACCACATTGAAACTGTAGCCGCTCGGATCGCGGAAAGATTGGGGCAGCTTCGTCACCGTGTGCACGTTGTGATTCATATTGAAGCACCCGTGGACCTGTTCCAGGTAACGATCATAATCCAGTGCTTTCAAGACGGCCTTGTCGATGGCGATACCATCGTTGAAGAGTCTCTCCGACAGATCAATGTTGCGGAACAGCTTTTCGCGCGTCAGCGGCCTGGGGGCAAATCCTTCGGTTACAGCGTTCATGGGTCGTTTCTCCCGAGATGAGGTTGGAAGTACCCATTATGCAATCCATGTGCCAGAAATTTTTTCTTTGCAAAACAGTGCCTTACGCGCAGCGACGATGCGTATTGCTGCGCCGCAGTCATATGGACTGCTGGGAAATCAGCAAAACTGTTCTTTTTTACGCATGTCGGATTACGCCTTCGGGCTTATCCAACCTACAAAACCAAACTGTCCCCGTTCAAGCTCCCTGCTTCGTAAACCCGTTGCCAAGCATTTCCGCGATGGGGCGTCCCGTATCGTCCCGCACGGCGATCCGGAATACCGAGATGTTGCGGCCGCGGGTGAGGCAGGTCGAGCGGGCGATCAGGCGTTTGCTCTTGGGCGAGGCCAGGAAGGAAATGCTGTTCGATTGCCCCAGGGTGACGCCGGTCGGCGCGCCGCACAGGAGCGGCAGGTTGGAATGGACGGCAAAGGCCAGGTCGGCGAGGGTGAA
>JAITEO010000343.1 GCA_031281985.1 Zoogloeaceae bacterium
TGCGCCTGCAGGTCGGCGGCGCGCCCGTCCCAGAATTGCGCCACATTGAGGCTGGAGTTGAGCACGGTCGGCGCGTTGATCGGGCCTTCCTGCCATTTGTCGCCGATGGAGGTCGGGATATTGTCCGTGCCGCCCATGGAAAGGTTGTGGCAGGAATTACAGGAAATGAAGCCGGATTTGGAAAGGCGCGGGTCGAAGTAGAGTTTCTTGCCCAGTTCCGCCAGCCCCGGATTGACATTGGCAGGCGGTTCAATCGGCTGGATAGGCTCGTCGCTGACCGCGTTGACGGCATTCGCACCCAACAGGGCCACGGCGACAAGGGACAGAATGTGTTTTTTCTGCATATTCAATCTCCTGAGAAATGATTGGGACGTGCCGGAAAATCTTGGCATATACACCGTGACCGTTGATACGGAAAATGTGCGCCGTACTATCAAGATGATTTCCAAATCATTGCAAACAGGAGCTTGCGGGTGGGCGCTCGAAGCCAGTTGCTTCGCTGGGGTGCAGTCGGGGCAGAAGACAGAGGAAACTGCCGCACATTCTGGCCTCTGTCCTTGGTGTTTTGACGCGCTTCCTTCTACACCGGCGTTTTTTGCCGCCTCAAGCGTTGCCGTCCGCCGCTTTTTGCATCCAGCATGCTACCTTCCGTTCTGTGGCGAAGGAGATCATGGGCGGGTAGGTTTCCTTGCAGAGGGGCATGGCTTTCTTGCAGCGTGGATAAAAGTGGCAGCCGGGCGGGGGATTGGCGGGGGAGGGCGCTTCGCCTTCCAGGCGGATGACTTCCCTGCCGCCTTCGATGCGCGGCACGGCGGAAAGCAGGGCGCGGGTGTAGGGGTGCGCGGGATTGGCGAGCACGGCGGCGGCGGGGCCGGATTCCACGATGCGTCCCAGATACATGACGGCGATCTCGTGCGCCAGGTATTCCACCACGGCGAAGTTGTGGGTGATGAACAGGTAGGCGATGCCCAGTTCGGCCTGCAGATCCTGCATCAGATTCAGTATCTGCGCCTGCACGGAAACATCCAGCGCGGAGGTGGGTTCGTCGCAGAGAAGGACGCGCGGCGACACCGCCAGCGCGCGGGCGATGGCGATGCGCTGGCGCTGTCCGCCGGAAAATTCGTGCGGGTAGCGGCTGGCGTGTTCCACCTTCAACCCAACCTGGAGGAGCAGCGCCGCGGCGCGCTCCCGCGCTTCCCGTTCCGAGCGCGCCACCGCCAGCGCCAACATGCCTTCGCGCAGGATTTCCCCCACATTCATGCGCGGATTCAGGGAGGCGTAAGGGTCCTGGAACACCATCTGCATGGATTGGCGCAGACGCCGCATTTCGCTCTTGTCGTGCGGATCGAAGCGTTTGCCCTGCCAGAAGAATTCCCCGCCGGTCACGGGGACGAGCTGCATCAGGGCGCGTCCCACCGTGGTCTTGCCGCAACCGGATTCACCCACCAAGGCCAGGGTGCGCCCCGGCGCCAGATCGAGATCGACGCCATCCACCGCCCGCACAACGCCGTGCGTCCGTTGCAGCAACCCCTTGCGCACGGGAAAATGCACCCGCAGGCCGCGCACGGAGGACAGGGGGTCGGAGGACAGAGGACAGGGGACAGAAGACAGATCAATATGCGGCGGCTCTGCCGCCGGTAGGATGACGGTATTTTGTCTTCCGTCTTCTGTCCTCTGAAAATGGCAGCGCACCCATGTGCCGTCGCTTTGTTCTTCCAGCAGTGGCGCTTGTTCCTGGCAGCGCGTTTTATCTTTTGCTTTCCTTGCGGCGCAGCGGCTGGCGAAACGGCAAGCGGCGGGCAGGGCGGTGAAGGCGGGCGCTTGGCCGGGGAGGGCGCGCAGGTGCTGGCCGTGTTGCGCGGCTTCCGGCAGGGCGGCGAACAGCGCGCGGCTGTAGGGATGTCGCGGGGCGCGGAAAAACGCCTCGCGTCCGGCGCGTTCCACCAGTTGCCCGGCGTACATGACGCCGATCTGATCGGCCATGCGCGCCACCACGCCCAGATCGTGCGTGATCAGAAGGAGCGCCATGCCGTATTCGGCTTGCAGGTTTTGCAGCAGATCGAGGATCTGCGCCTGCACGGTCACGTCGAGCGCGGTGGAAGGCTCGTCGGCAATCAACAGACGCGGACGGGCGGCCAGGGCGATGGCGATCATCACCCGCTGCTTCATGCCGCCGGAGAGCTGAAACGGATATTCCGCCAGCCGTCGCGCGGGATCGCTGATGCCTACTTGCGCGAGCAGGTCTTTGGCGTATTCGCGGCGGGCGCGGCCGGTAAGGTTCCGGTGCAGCTCGAGCGCCTCGCCAATCTGGCGTTCGATGGTGAGTACGGGATTCAGGCTGCTGGCGGGTTCCTGGAAAATCATCGCCATGTCGCCGCCGCGCAACTTGCGCATGTGCGCTTCGGGCAGACCGAGCAGTTCGCGTTCCTGCAGGAAGATTTCGCCGTCCGTGATCTGTATGCCGGGCGGCAGCAGGCGCATCAACGCCAGCGCGGTCAAGGATTTGCCGCAGCCGGATTCGCCTACCAGGGCAAAGGTTTCTCCGGCGCGAATGGAGAAATCGAGCCGATCGAGTACCGGCAGCAGCGTGCCGTCCGCTTGTCGTATGCCGAGGCTCAAGCCGCGCGTGACGAGCAAAGGCGTGGGTTCGGGCATCGTGGATGGGAAAGGGCAAAAAGGAGGAGCGAGGATTATCTCATTTTCCCGTGTATCCACAGCGGATTCCCGTCCATATCGCCAGCCAGAGTTTGCGGCGCGGCGAGAGGCGGACGCGCTGGTGCAGTACCGGAAACGACCGGGCGGCCATTTCCTGCAACAGGGCGTGGTAGAGGGCGGCCATGATCAGGCCGGGACGCTGGCTTTTGCGGTCGATGGGCGGGAGTTGGGCGAGCGCGCGGGTGTAATAGTGCTCGGCGCGCTCTTTTTGAAAGCGCATCAGTTGGGTAAAATTTTCCGAATAGTGGCCTTGCCGGATGTCTTCGACGGGCACGCAAAAGCGTTGCAACTCGTCTTCGGGAATATAGATGCGTCCCCGGCGCGCGTCTTCGCCGACATCGCGCAGGATGTTGGTCAATTGCAACGCCAGTCCCAGGTCGTGCGCGTAAGCGAGCGTCGCCTTTTCCCGGTAGCCGAAAATCTCGATGGCGAGCAAGCCGACCGCGCTGGCGACATGGTAGCAGTAGCGTGCAAGATGGGCGAAATCCGGGTAACGCGTCGCCTGCAAGTCCATCTGCATTCCGTCGATGATTTCCAGCAGATGCCGGGCGGGCAGATTGAATTCCCGGCTGGCTTCCTGCAAGGCCAACCCGACCGGATGCAGCGGACGTCCGCCATGGATGCGCCCGATTTCCTCGCGCCACCAGGCCAGCTTTATCGCCGCCAGCGTCTCGTCGCGGCACTCATCCACGAGATCATCGACTTCGCGGCAAAAGGCGTACAAGGCCATGATGGCGCGCCGCCGCGCGCGCGGCAGGAAGAAGAAACTCAAATAAAAACTGGAACCGCTGGCCGCGGCTTTTTGTTGGCAATATGCGTGCGGAGTCATGTTCAGGGAAGAGACGGAGATCGAAGGAAAACAAGCACGAGCGATTTTCCCATATAAACGGCTCGCCATGCCGCCAACTGCGCTGTTTCCTGTCTTTTGAGTCTCGGATGCGGATGCCTTGTGGGTATGCTCCGGCGTCAAAGCCGCGCAATCATGCAGTAAATCTTTCATAAGTTCGCGGATTGGCAGGGGTAATCAATCCGCGGTATCTTTCGTATACAAGACGCCTTTTCCCTCGACACGCTCAAGCAGTTCCTTGATTTCATGAATTTCTGGAACATCTCTTTCGCACCCGGAAACAACCTCGACAATTTTCATGAGCAACATTTTCCATTCGCGCAGGAAATCCACCTTGTTTATTTTCAATACATTTACCTTGTTCAGTACATCTTCCAGACAATGGCCAATGACACACCACCATGCAGTTGTGATTGTAATATCAACGGCATCCCAAGCCATTGTCCATTCCGTCCGAAAAGTATTGGACGGCCAGGCAATATACAATTCTCCCGATTCATTCTCCAATATTTCCCTGAACAGATGAACAATATCATCCAATATGATGCTTATATCGTATTTGTAATCCAAGGGTATGTAGACATGGTTCCAAATCAAAAAACAAAATTCCGTGGGAAAAGGAAATAAATCCTGAAGTATTTCATTCAGTTCTGTGGAATCTTCTTCCACATGCTTGAAATATCTTGGGTTGCCAACCTGGATTGCGAATTCCATACT
>JAITEO010000124.1 GCA_031281985.1 Zoogloeaceae bacterium
AAACCCGGCACAAGGCCAAAGGCCGCAGGACAGCCGAAGGCTGGTCTAATGAGGCCAGATGCGGCAAAGCCACACAGAAAGTAGGTTTTCACTTTTTGACGTTTTTTAAAACCCAAGCCCCTTCATGCCGCGCAGGAGTTTGCCGATGCCGCCGCGGGAGAATTGTTTCATCATTTTTTGTGTTTGTTCGAACTGTTTCAGCAAGCGATTCACCTCCTGCACCTGCACGCCCGCGCCCATGGCGACGCGGCGTTTGCGGCTGGCCTTGAGGAGTTCCGGTTTTTCGCGTTCCAGTGGCGTCATGGCGTCGATGATGCCTTCGATGCGGCGCGTCATCTTGTCTTCCGTGCCTGCGGGCAATTGGCCGGCGGCCTGGACGATATGGCTGGGGAGTTTGTCCATCAGCGCCGCCATGCCGCCCATTTGCCGCATCTGGCGCATTTGCGTCTTGAAGTCCGCGAGCGTGAATCCCTTGCCGGCCTTCAGCTTTTTCGCCAGTTCCAGCGCCTTTTCCTCGTCTACGCTCTTTTGCGCTTCCTCGATCAGCGACAGCACATCGCCCATGCCGAGAATGCGCGAGGCCATGCGTTCGGGGTGGAAGACTTCCAGGCCGTCCAGTTTTTCGCCCACGCCGGAAAACTTGATCGGCCTGCCCGTGACCTGGCGCACGGAAAGCGCCGCACCGCCGCGCGCGTCGCCATCCAGCTTGGTCAGCACGATGCCGGTCAGCGGCAGGGCTTCGTGGAAGGCGCGGGCGGTATTGACCGCGTCCTGTCCCAGCATGGCGTCGACCACGAACAGGGTTTCCACCGGCTTTACCGCGGCGTGCAGCGCCTTGATTTCCGCCATCATGGCGGCGTCTATCGCCAGCCGTCCCGCCGTATCCACCAGGAGCACATCGTGATAATGGCGGCGCGCCCAATCCACGGCGGCAAGCGCGATGGCTTCCGGACTATCCTGGACGCTGGAAGGGAAGAAATCCACGCCCGCCTGCTGGGCGACAGTCTGCAACTGGGCAATGGCGGCGGGGCGATACACGTCGCAGGAGACGGTGAGCACCTTCTTCTTTAGTTTTTCCTTCAGGAACTTGCCCAACTTACCGACCGTGGTGGTCTTGCCCGCGCCCTGCAATCCCGCCATCAGGATAATGGCGGGCGGTTGCGTCGCCAGGTTGATCCCTTCGCTCGCGCCGCCCATCAGGGCGGTGAGTTCGCGGTGCACCACGCCGACCAGCGCTTGTCCCGGCGTCAGCGCGCCGATGACTTCTTGCCCCAACGCCTTTTCCCGGACGGCGTTGATGAATTCCTTGATGACCGGCAGCGCCACATCGGCCTCCAGGAGCGCCATGCGCACTTCGCGCAGGGCCTCGCTGATGTTGTCTTCGGTAAGGCGCGCTTGCCCGCGCAGGGTTTTCATCACCTTGGCAAGACGTTCGGTCAGGTTATCAAGCATGGCAGCTTCAGGTAGAATTTTGGGATGCCTATTGTAAATCAGCTCCTCTTTTCCGGTTTGCTTGCGTTCGCGGGCACGCTTTATCTGCTTCTCGGCCTGCATTTCTGGCGCAGCCGCTGGTCGGAAAAGTTCGCCGCGCCCGTATCCGCGCGGGCGGCGCAAATAGAGAAGGCCCTCATCGGCCTGACGCTGTTCCTGCACGCCACTGGTTTGCAGGGCGCGTTGTTCGGCGCGGGCGACATGCAGTTCTCCTTTGCGCTGGCCTTGTGTCTCATGGCCTGGCTGGCGGTACTCATCTACTGGCTGGAAAGTTTCCAGGCGCGCATGGACGGCGTGCAGCCCATCGTGTTGAGCACGGCGGCGCTGGCCGCCTTCCTGCCCTTCTTCTTTTCCAACACGCACACGGTGGCGCACATCGGCGCCCTGGGCTTTCGCCTGCATTTCCTGGCCGCCATGCTCGCCTATGGCCTGTTCGCGCTGGCGGCGGCGCACGCGCTCTTCATGCGGCTGGTGGAAAAGCGCCTGCACCATCCGGCGCGCTCCCGGCGCATGCAGAGCATGCCGCCGCTGCTGGCGATGGAATCCCTGCTGTTTCGCATCCTCACCATCGCCTTTGCCCTGCTCACCGTGGCGCTGGGCAGCGGGCTGTTCTATTCGGAACATGTGTTCGGCAAGGCGCTGACCTTTGAACACAAAACGGTCTTCGGCATCATCGCCTGGATCATCTTTGCCATCCTGCTCATTGGCCGGCGCATCTACGGCTGGCGCGGCAGACGGGCGCTGAACTGGACGCTGGTCGGCTTCACCACCCTGCTGCTGGCCTATGTCGGCAGCCGTTTCGTGCTGGAAGTGCTGTTGGCGCGCACTTGACCTTGCCTTGGACCAGATCCCCTTATCCCTGCTTGTTGGCGCGCTGATTGCGCTCCTGGCGCTGTCGGCGTTCTTTTCCATGAGCGAAACCGCCATGATGGCGGCCAACCGTTACCGTCTGCGCCATCGCGCCAAGGAAGGCCATCTGGGCGCGAAGCTGACGCTAAAGCTGCTGGCGCGTCTCGATCGGTTGCTGGGCGTCATCCTGCTGGGCAACAACCTGGTCAATATCGCCGCCGCCGCGCTGGTCAGCCTGATCAGCCTGCGGCTTTTCGGTAACGACGAATGGATGCTGGGCGCGCTGACCCTGCTGCTCACCTTTGCCATCCTGGTGTTTTCCGAAATCACGCCCAAGGTCATTGGCGCGGCGCATGCCGATTCGTTGAGCGAACTGTTGAGCTTCGTGTTTACGCCCCTGATACGTATCCTGTATCCGGTGCTCTGGTTCATCAATCTTTTCGTCGCCGCCCTGTTGTGGTTGTTCAGGCTCTCTCCGCATCCGGCGGCGCATACGGAAAAGCTCACGCCGGAAGAATTGCGCACGCTGGTCATGGAAAGCCGCGAGCTGATTCCCGCCAAGCACGGCACCATCCTGATGAACCTCCTGGATCTGGGCAAGATCAGCGTGGAAGACGTGATGACGCCGCGCGGCAACGTGGAAATCCTGGATGTGGACGGCGCGTGGGAAGAAATCCGCGAGCGCCTTGCCGTCAGCCGCCACGCGCATCTGCCGGCATGCCGCGAATCGCTGGATCATCTGCTGGGCGTGTTGCCCGTGCGCCAGGCGCTCTCTTGCATCGCCGAGACGGATTTCACGCGCAACGAATTGCTGGCGCAGCTTCTGCCGCCGTATTACGTTCCCGCGGGCACGACCCTGATCGCGCAACTGGGCTTTTTCCAGGAAAACCGCCAGCGGCTGGGGTTCGTGGTCGATGAATACGGCGAGATACTCGGCCTGGTGACGCCGGAAGACATCGTGGAGGAAATCGTCGGCGAATTCGCCAGCGCGCTGCCCGGCGCTTCCCGGCAACTCCACTGGGACGCGGCGGGCGGCGTCATGGTCGAGGGCAGCCAGTCGCTGCGCGATCTGAACCGCAAGCTCGGCCTCGATTTTCCGCTGGACGGCCCCAAGACCCTGAACGGCCTGATCCTGGAACAACTCGAAGACATCCCCGAAACCCGCGTCAGCCTGAAACTTTACGGCGTCACCGTGGAAGTCGTCCAAGCCCAGGACAAAAGCGTGAAAATCGCCCGCATCTACCGGCCGGGGGATCAGGGATCAGAGGTCAGATGACAGAGGACAGAACGCTCGCTGCGCTCGCCTTGCGGCCTGTGGTCTGTCTTCTGTCATCTGATCCCCTGATCCTTTAGAATTCCTGCTTCCTTCATTTTCACATCGGGACGCGCATGATCGGCATTTTATTGGTAACGCACGGGACGCTGGGCGAGGCGTTGGTGCAGAACGTCTGTCACGTGCTCGGCAGGCGTCCGCCGTTGTTGGCGCAGTTCGGGGTTGCGGCGCAGGACGATCCGCTGGACATCCTGCCGCTGGCGCGGCACTGTCTGCAACAGGTGGATGGCGGCGCGGGCGTGCTGGTGATGACGGACATCTTTGGCGCGACGCCGGCCAATCTGGTGTTGAAGCTTCTGGAGCCGGGAAAGGTGGAAGGCGTCTCCGGCGTCAGCCTGCCCATGTTGCTGCGCGCCCTGACCTATCGGGAAAAGGGGCTGGAGATCATGGCAGGCAAGGCCATCAGCGGCGCGCGCGATGGCGCGCTCAACATGCAAAGGGACGTCTGATGCAAAGGCGCGAAGTCGAAATCATAAACAAGCTGGGATTGCACGCGCGTCCTTCCGGCCAGCTTTCGCAACTGGCGAGCGCCTTTGAAAGCGACATCTGGATGGAGCGCAATGGCCGCCGCGTCAACGCCAAGAGCATCATGGGCGTGATGATGCTGGCCGCCGGATGCGGCAAGCAGGTGACGCTGGAAGCCTCGGGACGCGACGAGGAAGCGGCCATACAGGCGTTGTCCACCCTGATCGCCAGCCGCTTCGGAGAAGCGGAATGAGCTATACCCTGCACGGTCTGGGCATTTCGGGCGGCATTGCCATCGGGCAGGCCATGCTCATGTCGCACGCCACGCTGGAAGTGGCGCACCTGACGATCAGCGCCCGTCAGGCGGAAAAGGAACTGGCGCGCCTGGATTGCGCCGTGGATGCGGTGCGCGCCGAATTGCTGGCGTTGAAGGCGCACAATGACCGCGCCTCCACCGCGCCCAACGAGTTGATGGCCTTCATCGACCTGCACGTGTTGTTCCTCTCCGATCCGGAACTCATCGACGCGACCCGGCGCATCGTGCGCGAACGCCTGTGCAACGTCGAATGGGCGCTGGTGCAGCAGATGGAGCACCTGGTCGAACAGTTCGAGCAGTTCGAAGACCCCTATCTGAAAGAGCGCAAATACGATGTCCTGCAAGTGGGCGAGCGGATCATCAAGGAACTGCTTGGCCGTCCAGGACGAGTATCGCTGAAGAAGGCACGCGGCGCGACGGAGGAAACGCTGATCATCGTGGCGCACGATCTGTCGCCCGCCGACACCATCGCCTTCAAGGAACACCATTTCGCCGCCTTCGTCACCGATGTCGGCGGCGCGACCTCGCATACCGCGATTCTGGCGCGCAGCATGGCGATCCCCGCCATCGTCGGCCTATCCAGCGCCCGCGCCATGATCCGCGATGGCGAAACCCTGATCGTCGATGGCACGCGCGGCGTGTTGCTGGTCGATCCCGACGAACAGGTGCTGGACGAATACCGGATTCGCAAGGAACAGCTGGAACTCGAACGCACCAAGCTGAAACGCCTGAAATCCACGCAGGCGCGCACGCTCGACGGCGTGGATGTGGGCATTTTCGCCAACATCGAGATTCCTTCCGACACGCGCGCGGCGCTGGAAGCGGGCGCGGATGGCATCGGGCTGTTCCGTACCGAATTCCTGTTTCTGGGGCGCAGCGACGCGCCTTCGGAAGAAGAGCAGTTCGAGGCGTACCGGAAGGTGGTAAAGGACATGGACGGCCGTATCGTGACGATACGCACCTTCGATCTGGGCGGCGACAAGACGCCGGACACCCAGCGCACCCCGACCAACCCGGCGCTGGGACGGCGCGCCATTCGCCTGTCCCTGGCCGAGCCGTGGATGTTCCGCCTGCAACTGCGCGCCATCCTGCGCGCCTCGCGCTATGGCAAGGTCAAGCTCCTGGTGCCCATGCTTTCCCATGCCCGCCAGATCGACGCCACGCTCCTGGCGGTGAATGCCGCCAAGGAAAGCCTGCGGGCGGAACGCATCGCCTTCGATGAGGACATCGAACTCGGCGGCATGATCGAAATCCCCGGCGCGGCGCTGGCCATCAACATGTTCCTGAAGCGCCTGGATTTTCTTTCCATCGGCACCAACGACCTGATCCAATACACGCTGGCGATCGATCGCAGCGATGAACAGGTCGCCAGCCTCTACGATCCGCTGCATCCCGCCGTGATGATGCTGGTGGCGCATACGCTCTCCACGGCGGAAAAAGCCGGGGTTCCGGTTTCCCTCTGCGGCGAGATGGCGGGCGACGCCCGCTTCACCCGCCTGCTGCTGGGATTGGGGCTGCGCACCTTCTCCATGCACCCCTCGCAAATCATGCGCGTCAAGAGCCACGTGATCCAGGCCAACGCCAGCGAACTCGCCCCCCTCGCCCGCCGCATCCTGCGCCTGGACGAAACCGAAAAGATCATGGAAGCCGTGGAGAAGCTGTGATCAGGAGACAGAGGACAGAGCGGCGCTTCGCGCCTTTGTAATCTGTAGTCGGTAGTCTGTAGAACCCACGGAGCGCATCATGCCCGATGCGCGACCACGGACGACTGCATACAGACCACAAGCGAGCGTTCTGTCTTCTGTCTTCCGTCTTCTGAACGTAGAATACGGGCTTTGATTTTCTTTTGTCGTGGTGATCATGAAATTTCCCTGTTCCCTGGAGAGGTTCGTCCGTTCGTTGCTGGGCGGGTTGTTGTGTTGGAGCTTCGCCGCCGAGGCGCAGTTGGCGATTGAGATTACCGGCGCGGGCATGAACCAGATTCCCGTGGCGATTGCGAATTTCGGCGGCGACGCGAAGGACGGCCAATCGCTGACCGCCGTGGTGAGGAGCGATCTGGAGCGCAGCGGTCTGTTTCGTCTGGTGGATGCGAGCGGCGAAGCCATAAACGAGACTTCCGCCGTGGATTACGGCCTCTGGAAAATCCGCGGCGCGGACGCGCTGGCGGCGGGCAGTTTGCGGCGCAATGCCGATGGCCGGCTGGAAGCGCGCTTTCGCCTGTATGACGTCAACCGCCAGGAGAACCTGGGCGGCGCGGCCTATCTTGCGGCAACGGCGCAACTGCGCGCCGCCGGACATCGCGTTGCCGATTACATCTACGAAAAATTGACGGGCGAAAAAGGGGTGTTTTCCACGCGCATCGCCTATGTGCACAAGACGGGCGGCCGCTATGAACTGCGCATTGCCGATTCCGATGGGCAGAACGCCCAGACGGCGCTGGTTTCGCGCGAACCCATCATTTCCCCGGCCTGGTCGCCGGATGGCGCGCGCATCGCCTATGTTTCCTTCGAGAACAAGAAACCCATCATCTTCGTGCATTCGCTGAGCACGGGCGCGCGGCAGGTCGTCGCCAATTTCAAGGGGTCCAACTCCGCGCCCGCCTGGTCGCCGGATGGACAGCGGCTGGCCATCGTGCTCACCCGCGACGGCAATTCGCAGATTTATCTCATCGGCGCAAACGGCGGCGCGCCCACGCGCCTGACCACCTCGGCGGGCATCGACACCGAACCGCAGTTTTCCGCCGATGGCGCGCAGATCTACTTTACCTCCGATCGCGGCGGAAGTCCGCAGATCTACCGGGTGGCGGCTTCGGGCGGCGCTGCCGAACGCGTCACCTTCGAGGGCAGCTACAACGTCTCGCCGCACCCTTCGCCAGACGGCAAGAACATGGCCTTCATCACCCGGCGGGACGGGCGCTTCCAACTGGCGGTCATGGATTTGCAAAGCCGCCAGGTGCAGGTGCTCTCGGATTTCGGACGCGACGAATCCCCCAGCTTCGCGCCCAATGGCCGCATGATCGTGCTGGCGACGGAAGCCAACGGACGCGGCGTGCTGTCGGCGGTATCCACGGACGGCAGCATCCGGCAACGCCTCTCCGTCCCGGTGGGCGATGTGCGCGAACCCGCCTGGGGGCCGTTTTTACGGTAGGCGGCAAAAAGTGGTACTTTTTGCCGGTTCAGTTTGCAAAAAAGGGCAAGCGGAGCTTGCCCTTTTTTGGGGGAAAGGCGAGGAAAACCCGCTACCGCCTATCCACCCTCGTAGGGGCGCCCAGGGTTCGCCCCCAAAACCTACCCCCCCGTGGCGGGCCGCGGGGGCCCCCCGGGGGCCCCCACCACCACCCCCCCGGCCCCGCGGGGGTTTGCCTTG
>JAITEO010000031.1 GCA_031281985.1 Zoogloeaceae bacterium
TTTCCTCCGCACCGGAAAACGTGCAGTCGCGGATGGTTAGTCTGCCCTTGAATGCCGCCGCCGCGATCAGATACCCTTCCTGGATTCCCTCGAACAGCGCGTCGCCCAGGACGTCCGCGCCATACAGGGCAAAAACCTTCACTTTGCAGCGCCGCAGGGTGAACTCGTTGAGTTCGCCGTTGATCGCGTAAACCCCATCCCTGAAATCACAGTCTTCCAGTAGGAAGTCCGAATAGGGCATCTTGCTTTTGTCGCTGAAAAGACCAGGTGAAGCCGTATCGAGGTGTATTATCCCGCGTGCAGTACAGCGACGTAAGGTCAGATTTTTATGCCCGCCCCAAGCAAAATTTTTGGCTTTGCAGTCAATGAAGGTTATTTCATTTTTACTATTGATGGAACCTACATGATTCGAGTCATCACTGGAATTGAGAAATTTGCAGTCTTTGAATACAAGGCCAGTGCTTTTGCTGAAGAAAGCGATTGTGCTTCCTCCCTCCACCGTACAGTTAATGAATTTGACATCACGAGCGTGCCCTAATCCAAAATGTCCCCTGAAACGGCAATTCGTGAATGTCGAATCGGTCAGCCATGCTAGGTGAATGGTGTACAGACCCGCGAATTCGCAATCGACGAAATCAATATATTGCCAACTTGTATTCCTTTCGATTTTCTCACCAGTAAAATCCGCGCCCTTGACAGAAATACGTTGCCGATCAAGTTCCTTGGCGCGTAAATGACCGTCCATCAGGTAGTCATATATTTTGCCGAATTCCCGAATGCTTTTCTGGCTGAACGCGAAGGCCGACGGTGCGGAGGAAAGGAGCGGCAGCGCCGCGAGGCCGGTCAGGAGGCGGCGGCGGGTGGGGCGGGATGGCGTTTGGGAGGGCATGGCGTCTTTCCTTTCCGGGGACATGGCCTTGCTTTGGCGGCGGCTCGCGGTTGCCGCCGGGTGAAACGGGCGATGTGGCCGGAATCCCGCCGCCTTCCAGAACACGCCCCATCGCGGCGCATCGTACCATGAAAGCCGCCACGCGGAATTTTCTTTCCCGCAGGGGAGGGTAATTCAAAGCGGAGGATGCCAAAATGATGTTTGCGCCCGTTCATCTGGGTGCAATCCAAAGTTTTCCGCCAACCGTATCGAAATCAACCACGCCCCCTCGCGCTTTTTTCGAGCGCGCTCGCATTTGAAAATCCGGGAGCGTCCCGAAGGGACGCAATTTTGATAACCCCCGGCGTCAGCCGGGGGTATGGCGGCCCATCCCACCCTGGATAGCCCCAACGGGGCGTTACCCGTAGCGGCATCGCGGGAAAAACCATGCGTTGCGCCCGTATACGAAAAACGATTGCGATAGCGGCGCTGCCGGAAACGACGCATGTGCCGATACGGCTGCACGATGTAACGCCCCGTTGGGGCTACCTGATCTTGAGGCCATGTTCCCCTCGGCTGACGCCGGGGGTTATCGAAATCGCGTCCCTTCGGGACGCATCCCGTGCGCGGCGGCTTGCTCCCTGCAAGGGTGGCCGAAGGCTGGGAGAGAGAGGGCTTCGTTCCATGCGGTACGTAGCGCCCTTGCAGGGTACAAGCCCTCTCCCGCCCCTGACGGGGCACCCTCTCCCCCAAAGGATTGGGGAAGAGGGGACGGCAAGCGGCGGCGCTGCGTTTGGTTCTTCCATTTTGGGTTGCACCCCCTGTCTGTACCTGCTTGTAACAGGCTTCCCCCCACGCTAGAATCATCGCATCAAAAGTCATGCCGCCCGGAGCGGCGGCATGGGTTCATTCGGCGAATGCGGCTTGCCCATCATCCGGGATACGCGATGCGATGCCAGAAATGCAGTGCCGTCCTGGCGGCGGAAGGTGAATCTTGCAAGGTTGTGGTCATCCCGTCGCGCGGGGTCCGTACCTGATGCGGCGGGCGCTTTGCTGCATTGCCGGGGCGTGGCTGCTCACGGCTACGCCCGCCCTGGCCTGGAAGCAGGATATGGCGGAAAAAATCCTGCAAATCGCGGCGGACAAGCTCAGGGAAGAATATGCGCGCATCCAGGCAAAGGCGCAGTCCCGCGTCGAGGCGGAGCTGGGCGCGCAGGAGGGTTGCCGCGAATACGCGCTTGCCGTCGAAGGGCGGCGCGCCGAATATCTCCTGGCCGCGCGCCTGAGCACGGCTATCTACCAACGGGGAAAGGATGAGCCGCAGACCGGGGAAATCACGCGCGACGGGAAAAAAATCACCGTCTATTTCGACCCTGCCTCCGAGGGCTACGCGGAAGTGCACCATGAGGCCATCGCGCACGCCAAACTCATCGTCTTTCGCGGCACGCGCATCCATTCCGCCAAGGACCTCCTGATCAACCTGCAACAATTCCTCCCTGTCGTGCCGGAGCGTTACTTCTGGGCGGAGGAATTGACGGCGCGCATTGCCGCCGAAAATCCCGCGTCGCGCCTTCTGCTCGCCGGACATTCGCTGGGCGGGGGATTGGCGATGTACGCGGCCATGCGACAGGGACAAGAAGGCGTCGTCTTCAACCCGGCGGGCTTTTCCAAGGGCGCCATCCGCAGCCTTTCCCTTTCTCCCGAAAACTGGCAGGCGGGCAGCCGGAAAATCGTGGTGTTCCTCACGCGCAGCGGCAAGACGCTCGACCCCATCTCCGCGCTTTCGCTCGCCGGAAAAACGACACTCGCTGGTCGCCGCTACCTGATCGACGAAGAAAACGGCCTGTCGCCCACGCAACTGCACGGCATGAAACGCCTCGTCCGCCATCTTTCGGATACAAGGAAACCCATCGCCGACTGCGCGACCGATCTGGGGTTTCAGGGGACGGAGGACAGGGGACAGGAGACAGGGGACAGAAGACAGGGGACAGAAGACAGAAGACGGAGTGGCGCTTCGCGCCTTGTAGGGGCGACGCATGCGTCGCCCTGGCGTGGGAAAGGCAATGCAATCCCCGGGTTGGGGTGGTTTTGCCTGGTTTCAAACGCAATACAAACCCGCAAAAGTTTACTTTTTGACGCCTTCCTTTATCGCGTATGATGCGCCTTGTTTCCAATCGCCTTTGGTCTTTCTGTCATGAGATTTCTGTGTTGTCTGCGCCGGTTTCCGGCCTGTTTTGTTCTTGGGATCGTCTTCATCCATAACGCGTTTGCCGCCGGGGAGACGACTTTTACCACGACGCTGTCCAATGGCCTCAAGGTCGTGGTGCGCGAGGATGCGCGCGCGCCGGTGGCGGCGCAGATGGTCTGGTATCGCGTCGGCAGCGTGGATGAGGTCGATGGCGCTTCCGGCGTGGCGCATCTGCTCGAACACATGATGTTCAAGGGCACGCCGAATGTCGGCGCGGGCGAGTTCAGCCGCCGTGTCGCCGCCGTCGGCGGGCGCGACAACGCCTTCACCAGCAGCGATTACACCGCCTATTTCCAACAGGTGCCCAAGGAAAAACTGGGCGAGGTCATGGCGCTGGAAGCCGACCGGATGCGGCACCTCACCGTCGCGCCGGAGGAATTCGCGCAGGAAATCAAGGTGGTGATGGAAGAGCGGCGATTGCGCACCGAAGACAATCCGCAGGCGCTGCTGTTCGAGCAGACGCATGCCGTCGTCTTCCAGGCGCATCCCTACCGCCGTCCGGTAATCGGCTGGATGAACGATCTGGAAAACATGACGGCGGCGGACGCCAAGGCCTGGTATCAAACCTGGTACGCGCCCAACAACGCCACCCTCGTCATCAGCGGCGATGTCGAGCATGAAGCCGTATTTCGCCTGGCGCGGCAACACTACGGAAAACTGAAGGCGCAAAAACTGCCGGTGACGAAGCCGCAGCGCGAACCCGCGCAAAAGGGCATGCGCCGGCTCATCGTCAAGGGCGCGGCGGAATTGCCCTTCTTGCTCATGGCCTGGAAAGTGCCGGGCGTGGAACGCATGGACGGCCCGGTTGCGCCCTTCGCGCTGGATATGCTGGTCGCCCTGCTGGATGGTCACGAAGGCGCGCGCCTGCCCCAGCGTCTGGTGCGCGACCGGCAACTGGCAAACAGCGTCGGCGCGGCCTACGACGGCCTGAATCGCGGCCCGGCGCTGTTTTACCTCTACGGCAATCCCGTTCCCGGACAAACGCCGGAGGCGCTGGAAGCCGCGCTTTGGGCGGAAATCGAGGACATCGCGCAAAACGGCGTCTCCGCCGGGGAACTGGCGCGCGGCAAGGCGCAACTTTTGGCGGGCGAAATCTACAAGCTGGATTCGGTGTTCGGACAGGCGATGGAAATCGGCAGGATGGCCGTCCTGGGCTTCGATCACCGGGATATCGACGCCTATGCCGCGCGCCTGGAAACGGTGACGGCGGAAGATATCCAGAGCGCCGCGCGGACTTTCTTCGACGCGGATACGCTGACGGTCGGCGTGTTGCAGCCGATTCCCGCCAAGTAGCCCAGCCCGCCAAAAAAAACAAGGAATTTCTCATGTTGCTGAAAAAATTGCCTCCCCTTTTCTTCGTTTTCTGCGTTTTCGCGTTTTCCGCCGCGCTCCGCGCCGGGGTCGCCATCGAGCACTGGCAGACCACGACGGGCGCGAAGGTCTATTTCGTGCCCAGCGCGGCATTGCCCATCCTCGACGTGCAACTGGATTTTGCCGCCGGCGCGCTGTTCGATCCGCCCCAAAAGGCCGGGCTGGCCGCTTCTGTCGGCGCTTTGCTGGAAATGGGCGCGGGAACGATGACGGAAACGCAAATCAGTGATCACCTGGCGGATGTGGGCGCGCAACTTGCCAGCGACGTGGGGGATGACCTTGCCAGCCTGAGCCTGCGTACCCTGACCACGCCGGAAAAGAAGGAAGCCGCCCTCGAGGTGCTGGAAGCCATCCTGCGCCAACCGCATTTTTCCGCCGAGATTTTCGAGCGCGAACGCGCGCGCGGCATCGCCGCCATCAAGGACGCGCTCACCCGTCCCGGCCCCGTGGCGCAACGCGCGTTCCGCGCGGCGCTCTACCCCGGACATCCCTACGGTTACGTCACCACACCGGAAAGCCTCGCCGCAATCGAGCACGCCGATCTGCAAGCCTTTTGGCGCATGCACTATGGCGCGGGCAACGCTGTCATCAGCATCGTTGGCAACCTGCAACGCCCGGAGGCCGAAGCCCTGGCCGAACGCCTTGCCGCCGCGCTGCCCGCCGGTTCCGCCAATCCGCCCGCATTGCCCGCGCCGCCTGCGCCTGTAGCATCCGGGACGCGCCAGCGCTTGCCGCATCCGTCGTCGACCCAGGCGCACATCTACCTGGGATTGCCCGCCATCGCCAAGGGCGACCCGGACTTTTTCCCCTTGCTGGTGGGCAATTACATTCTCGGCGGCGGCGGCTTCGTTTCCCGCCTGATGACGGAAGTACGCGAAAAACGCGGCTACGCCTACAGCGTCTACAGCTATTTTTCCCCCAGGAAGCAGAGCGGCCCCTTCACCATCGGCCTGCAAACCCGCAAGGAACAGGCCGATGAAGCCCTGCAACTCACCCGGCAGGTGCTGGAACAGTTCCTTGCCGACGGGCCGACAGCGGAAGAACTCGCCGCCGCCAAGGCGTACCTGGCGGGCAGCTTTCCGCTCAACCTGGACAGCAACCGCAAGATCCTCGCGCAGATTGCCAACATCGGTTTCTACAATCTGCCGCTGGATTACCTCGCCCAATACCCGTCCCGCGTCCGCGCCGTCACCCTGCCCGAAATCCGCGCCGCCTTCGCCCGCCACGTGTCGATGGACAGACTGACGGAGGTCGTCGTGGGCGCGACGGAAGAGTAACCCCGGCCACGCTCCATCGAATGAGAAAAGACCTTCCCCCCCCTGACAAGGGGGGATTGAGGGGGGTTTATGGCGATTCAGACTGCACAGGAGACAGGAAACAGGAGACAGATTTCTTACCGCCGCGCCGCAGGATTTCTCTGTCTCCTGCCCCATGTCCGCAAACCCCTCCCCAACCCTCCCCTTGTCAGGGGAGGGCTTGCACCCTGCAAAGGGCTGTACTCTGCAAAGGGAGTGCGCCCATGAATTCACGCCGAAAAACCGCGCGAAATGATTTTTTCAGCGCATCAGCCGCCGATGGGCGAGGGTGAGGGCAATGCGCCAGGCGATCAGCGTGGTGGCGAGCAGGGCGGCGATGTGGGTAGCGGCGCTCGATGGAACCGTGCCTTGCAACAGCGGGCGCACCAGCGCGACGCCATGCGCGAGCGGCAGCCAGGCGCCAAGGGTGGCCAGCCAGCGGGGCAATTGATCGACCGGGAAAAAGACGCCGGAAATCAGGGTCATGGGCGTGATGAACAGGGTGAAGTAGTACATGAAGAAGCCATAGGACGCGGCCAGCGTCGTAAAAATCAGTCCCAGCGCCGCGAAGGCCAGACCCGTCAGAAAGACCACCGGCAACACCCAGAGCGCCAGCCAATCCCTGGTCAGCCCCATCAGGGCAATGACCAGCAGAATCGCCGCGCCGGAAAGCAGCGCCTTGCTGGCCGCCCAGACCAGTTCGCCCAGCAGGATGTCCGCAAGGCCCAGCGGCGTATTGAGGATGGCCTCCCAGGTTTTCTGTTCGTGCATGCGCGCAAAGGCCGAATACAATGCCTCGAAACTGGCGGCGTTCATGGTGGAGGCGCAGAGGATGCCCGCCGAGAGAAAGGCCACGTAGGGTTGTCCTTCCAGCGAAGGCAGCAATCCCCCCAGCCCGTAGCCCAGCCCCAGCATGTAGATCATGGGATCGGCAAGATTGCCCAGGAGCGCGGGCAGGGCCATCTTGCGCCAGACGAAGAAATTGCGCAGCCAGACCGCCGTCCAGTTCATCGGCAGGACGGCCATGCAGGAAACGCCGGACGCGCGGACATCAGAATTTGTATGCCCGATGCAGGGCCACCACGCCAAAGCACAGGTTGAAGTATTCGACTCTTTCGAGTCCCGCGGATTCCATGAGTCCCTTCAGGCTTTCCTGATCCGGGTGCATGCGGATGGACTCGGCAAGATACTGGTAACTGGGCGCGTCATGGGTGACGAGTTGGCCGATTTTCGGGATGACCTTGAAGGAATACAGGTCATAGAGCGGCGCCAGCGGCTTCCAGACATGCGAGAATTCCAGCACCAGGAGGCGTCCGCCGGGCTTCAGAACCCGGCGCATCTCCGATAGCGCCTTGTCCTTGTGGGTCATGTTGCGCAGCCCGAAAGAAACCATGACGCAATCAAAGACATCGTCCTTGAAGGGAATCTGCTCGGCATTGCACTGCGTGGCCGGAACGGCATGGCCGCGATCCAGCAGGCGGTCGCGGCCATGCGTCAGCATGGCGTTGTTGATGTCGGTCAGGAGCACCAGCCCGTCCGCGCCGACGCGCTTGGCAAACGCCAGCGACAGGTCGCCGGTGCCGCCCGCGATGTCCAGCACGCGCGCGCCCTTGCGGACGCCGCTCTGCGCCACGGCAAACCGCTTCCACAGGCGATGCATCCCCGCGGACAGGAGGTCGTTCATCAAATCATAACGATGGGCGACGGAATCGAAAACTTCCGCCACCTTTTTTTCCTTGTCGCTTTCTTGTACTTCCTGAAAGCCAAAATGGGTCAGGCTGTCATCGCTCATGCTGTTCCAATACCACGATCTACAAAAGCCTGCATCCGGCGCGCGGCGTCGCGCGCTTCATGTCGTCTCCACGGCAAGATAGCTGGCGACCTCGAAATCCAGGCCGCGCTGGACGATTTTTTGCAGGTTGATGCGCAGTATTTTCTCATCACACACCAGCGAAAGTCCACGCGACGCGGCAAACGTGCCCGTAGGCAATACCAGCATGGCTTCGCCCTCGGGCGAGAGCGGCGACAGGCGAAAGGCCGGCGCATAAGGCTCCAGCTCGTTGCGCGGCGCGAGCGAACGCACGGCAACCCCCTGGGGATTGCCGGGCAGCATGGAAACGCCCAGGTTGAGACAATCTTTCTCGTTATCCTGAATCAGCCAACTGACCTTGCCCAACTGGTAGCGCGTGCCGCCTTGCGAACTGACGGCAATCAACTGGCTGTAGGCAATCTGCTGTCCGGCAATGGGACGGCAAAGGCGAAACCCGTTGACGGAATAGTCGATGACGTCCCAGATATCGAAAATGAAATCATGGTGCGCCACTTCCGAAGGCGGCAACAGGTCGCTGTCCAGCGGCGTGATCGAGCTTTTTCTCCCCGCGCTGTCCGGCTGCCGGAAGGTGTTGTTCGCAATCGCCGTGTACATCGGCTCGAAACCCAGCGTCACCCTGGCTTCGCCCTTGGCGGCAAAACGCCGGAACCGGCGCGGACTGGAAAGCAGCGACCAGGGCGTCAGAAGCTTGCCCAGCAAGCGCCGCGCGCGCGTGGCGCTGATCGCGCCCAAGCCCAGTTGCTCCGGCGCCGCGCCGTTTGCCAGTTGCGCTTGCGTTTCGCGGATTTTTTCCGCCAGGAAGGCGATATCCGGGTGCCAGGCGCTATCGCTCACCATGCCGTTGCGCGGCTGGTGCAATCCCTTGTCCTCTTTCAGATCGATGACGAACGCGGGCGCGTCTTCCAGGGAATCCACCGGACGAATGGAAACCAGCGACGCCCAGCGCCAGGCCAGATGACGAATCGTCCGCTGATCGTTGAGGGAATAATTGTAGGGATTGGCAATCTCGATGAGCAAGAAGGCCAGATAGGCGGTGGCCGGACAGACATCCTGATTTTCTTCGCGGATGGGTTCGGGCACGACTCTTTGCGCCAGCCCGTGTTCTTCCGCCAGCGCGTAATGCTGGTTGATCTGCTGCCAGAGACCCACCGGCATTTCCTGGCGCGCGGCGTAGTGTTCGCAGAGAATGGCGCAACTGTAGTAGATGACGCGATACAGCGCCAACGCCAGCTTGCGCGCGCGCGCCTGCTCATCGTAGGCGCTCCGGTCATGCAGCAGCGCCTGCACGCAGTATTCGTAGGCTTTCCCCATCGCGCGCAGCGTTTCCATCACGTGCCGGAAAATTTCCTCATCCCGCTCGCGCAGGGGCAGGCTGCTGTCACGATACCGCTCGCCCAGCGCTTCGCAGCATGGGTAGAGCGATACGCGCACCTGTTCCAGCACATCCAGATAAACCCCGATGTCGGGCGGCTGTTCCGCAAGGCAATCCAGGATGTGACGAATCCCCAGCAGCGCCTTTTGCGGAAAGTCGGCCGGCAACCCGGCAATCAGCCGCAAGCCGGTCGTCAGGTCGGCGATGACCACGCGCGGCGGAGCAGACGGCATAGAAGGCTGCCCCGGCTTTTGCGCGTAGACACCCGTGGGAAGCGGCGTGGGCGTATATTCAATCATGTGTTTGCTCCTTGTTATCCGTGGTATCCGTTCCATGCCGAAATCATGAACGCGCGCAATGCAATCGCGCATCCAAGTGACACTCGGCGTACACAGCGCCATAAAATAACACAGGAATCGAAAAAGTCAGTTACAAACCAGGGCAATCGCACACGCAGATGTCGTAAACTCTGCCGAAAAGTCGTTCACAAACAAGCAGTTATGATATGGGCTTGTAAACCTGGACGAAATCAGGTTGTCTACTGGTTTTTTCCTGG
>JAITEO010000073.1 GCA_031281985.1 Zoogloeaceae bacterium
GGCGGGTGGTTGTCCTTCGGCCTGCGGCCTTGTCCTTCCCCTTGGAGAAAAGAGGGAGATTGAGGGGTTCATCCTGTCCATCCTGTTCATCCTGTCAAAATTGTTTTTCTTCTTGACAAGGGAGAACAGAGGAAATTCGACAGGATGACAGGATGAACAGGATGGTTGTCTTCCCCGTCGATGGCGGCAGGACATCCGCAAAATCACCGCGCGCCATGACCGGATTGCGCGGTAGGCGCACGCTTCGCTTCCATCCCCGATCCCGATCTTGATAATTGACTTTAACTTCAAATTATCAAGCATTGATTTTAAAGAAAAAATATATCTCATCCTACGTGCAAAAGTGTCGCTAAGTCCTTGTCTTGATTCAAAAATTTGTAAAAAGTGCTTGCATTGGATTTCGAAGTGTCTTAAAGTGGAAAAATGTGTTAAAAAGTGGAGTGAAGGTTCATAAAAGTGGACTTCACGATGTTGCGATCGATATGTTTCAGGGAAACACTACGCTCACGCTGGACGCCAAGGGGCGCTTTGCCATTCCGGCATTGCACCGGGAGGCGCTTGCGCGGACGGGTGAGGAAGAATTGACCATCACGGCGCATCCGGAGGGTTATCTATTGCTTTATCCGCGTTCCGTCTGGCAGCGGGTGCAGGAAAAACTGATGAGCTCGACGATTCAGGACGCGCAGCGGTTGAAGCGGATACTGAACGGCAATGCGCGCGATGATCGGGCGGATTCGGCGGGACGCCTGCTGATTGCGCCGGAACTGCGCAAGCTGGCGCGCCTGGAAAAGAAGATCGTCATGGCGGGCATGGGCAATCACTTTGAACTCTGGGACGAGGCGGCTTGGGAGCGACAGAATAATTACAGTCTGGGTGTGCCGCCGGGATTCGAGGAATTGCTGCAATGAACGGCGTCCGGACGCATGTCACCGTCTTGCGGGAAGAAGCGGTCATGGCGCTGAACGTGCAGCCGGAGGGGATTTATCTCGACGCTACCTTTGGGCGCGGCGGGCATAGCCGGGCGATCCTGGCGCGTCTGGGGCAAGGCGGACGCCTCCTGGCGTTCGATCGCGATCCGGAGGCGATTCGCGTCGGGCAAGACATTCTCGATGCGCGGTTTCGGTTGTTGCATCGTCCTTTTGCCGAATTGCAAGAGGGCGCGTCGGAGGCGGGCTTGTCCGCGTTCGACGGAATCTTGTTCGACCTGGGGGTGTCTGGCCCGCAGTTGGAGGATGGAAGCAGGGGGTTCAGTTTCCGGCACGACGCGCCGCTCGATATGCGCATGGATACCACGCGTGGCGAAACGGCTGCCGAATGGCTGGCACGGGCTGAAATCAGGGAAATTACGGAGGTCATCAGAAACTATGGCGAAGAACGGTTTGCTTTCCAGATTGCAAAGAAGATTGTGGCTTTTAGGGCCAAACGGCCTGTTGCAAGCACCGGGGAATTCGCCGCGCTTGTACGCGAGGCCGTGCGCACCCGCGAGCCGGGGCAAGACCCGGCGACACGCAGCTTTCAGGCTCTACGGATTCATGTCAATCAGGAACTCGATCAGCTCGCGCTAGCCTTGCCGCAGGCGCTGGCGCTGTTGAAGGCAGGGGGGCGGCTGGTGGCGATTGCCTTTCATTCCCTGGAGGATCGCATCGTCAAGCGCTTCTTGCGCTCCGCGGCCGCGCCGGATGATCTGCCCAGGAGCCTGCCCTTGCGCGCGCACGAGACGCCGCAGCCGCGCATGCGCCTGATTGGACGGGCGAGAAGGGCTTCGGCGGCGGAGGTGGCGGCCAATCCGCGGGCGCGCAGCGCCGTGATGCGGGTGGGAGAAAAGCTGGATACGCGGCCGGGGGGCGCTCATGCCGCGCATTAACTGCTTTGTCCTGCTCTTGTTGATACTGGCTTCCGCCCTGGGAACCGTGACCGCCCAGAACAAGGCGCGCAAGCTCTACCAGGCGCTGGAGGCGGAGCAGGAACGCGCGCGGCAACTGGAAATGGAATACAGCCAGTTGCAACTGGAACTGGCGACCTGGGCCAGTCATGCGCGCATCGAGCAGATTGCGCGCGGGCCGCAGCTCAGGATGGTGTCGCCGGTGCTGAATTTTCCCGGCGTCGCGCTTGGGGGAGGGCATTGATGTCCATCATTCGCCGTCGCCGCCGCATCGCGGCCAAGGCGCATCAGTTTGCGGAAAATCCCCTGTTGCAACTGGCCTTGCCGGACTGGCGTTCGCGCTTTGTCGTGCTCACCCTGCTTTTTTTGTTCCTGGTTTTGTTGGGGCAGGCGTTCTATTTGCAGGTGATTCATAACGACACCCTGCAAAAGGAGGGCAATTCGCGGTATTTGCGCGATCTGGAAGTGCCCGCTTCGCGCGGCAAGATTGCCTATCGCAATGGCGATCTGCTGGCCATCAGCGCGCCGATGAAATCCATCTGGGCCATTCCCGTCGATGCGCGCCTGGAGCCGCAGCAGCAAAAGGCGCTGGCAACGCTCCTGGAGATGGAACCCAAGGAACTGAACCGGCGTCTGGCCTCGGAGAAGAATTTCGTTTACCTCCGGCGGCAGGTCGCGCCGGAGACGGCGGCGCGCATTGCCGCCCTGCAACTGCCGGGGATCTTCCAGGGCGATGAGTTTCGCCGTTTTTACCCGGCGGCGGAAATGGCGGCGCATGTGGTCGGTTTTTCCGGGATTGACGACAAGGGGCAGGAAGGCGTGGAACTGGCCTTCCAGGACGAACTCACGGGCGTGCCCGGACATCGCAGCGTCATCCGCGATCGGCGCGGACAGATTGTCGAGGACGTCAAGGGGATGCGGCCGCCGCAGGATGGGCAGGATATTTTGCTGACCTTGGATTCCAAGATTCAATACCTGGCCTTTTCCGCCATCAAGGAAGCGGTGATCGAGCATCGCGCGCGCGCGGCGAGCGCCGTGGTGCTGGATGCGCAAAATGGCGAGGTGCTGGCGCTCGCCAACTGGCCTTCCTACAACCCGAACAATTTTGCCCAGCGTTACGGCTCGAAACTGCGCAACCTTGCCGTTACCGACAGTTTCGAGCCGGGTTCCACCTTGAAGCCCTTTACGGTGGCGCTGGCGCTGGAAAAGGGGAGGTACCGTTTCGACAGCATCATCGACTGTTCGCCGGGACGGCTGACCATCGGCAACGCCACGATTTCGGATTCCCATGCCCACGGCCAGCTTACCCTGGCGCAGGTGATCCAGAAATCCTCCAATGTGGGTACCGCCAAAATCGCCGCCGCCTTCCAGCCGAAGGAAATGTGGGAGATGTTCAACAGCCTGGGCTTTGGCGCGCCGCCGCACCTGGATTTCCCCGGCGTGGTCGGCGGACGGCTGCGTCCCTGGAAAAGCTGGCAGCCAATCGAGCAGGCCACCATGTCCTATGGGCATGGCATTTCCACCAGCCTGTTGCAACTGGCTTCGTCCTATCTGGTTTTTGCCCGTGATGGCGATCTGGTGCCGCTTTCCCTGCGCCTGCGCGAAGGTCCGCCGCCGCGCGGCGTGCCCGTGTTTTCTTCGCAGACGGCGCGGGAAATGCGCGCCATGCTGGAAATGGCGGTGCGCCCCGGCGGCACCGCGCCGCGCGCGCAGGTTCCGGGGTATCGCGTTGGCGGCAAGACCGGCACGGCCTACAAGATCGAGGGCATGGACTACGCGCGCGACCGGTACGTGGCTTCCTTTGTCGGCATCGCGCCCATGTCGGCTCCGCGCCTGGTGGTTGCGGTGATGATCGACGAACCCTCGGCGGGACAACACTATGGCGGCACGGTGGCGGCTCCGGTATTTGCCCGGATTACGGCGGGCGCGCTACGGACTTTGGGCGTCGCGCCGGACATGCCGGTGCAGGTTGCCGCCTTGCCCGCGGAGCCGCCGTTATGACCCTGACGGCGGAATTGGCGGCGCGCGGGCAGGAAGGCCTGCAACAGGCGCGGGAAATGCTGCAAACGCTGAGCGAAGAAGCCGGCGCGCCGCTGACGGGCGTGACGGATGACAGCCGGCAGGCGCTTCCCGGCACGCTGTTCCTGGCTTTTCCGGGGCATGCGGGCGATGGTCGGCGGCATATTGCCGACGCGCAGGCAAGAGGCGCGGCGGCGGTATGTTGGGAGCCGGGCGGCGATTTCGTCTGGGATGCGGCGCGCAAGCTCCCCAATGCGGCGGCGCCGAATCTGCGCGCGCTGGCCGGGTTTTTGGCGCACGAGGTCTATGGGCAGCCTTCCCAACATCTGAAACTCATTGCCGTTACCGGCACCAACGGCAAGACCACCGTCACGCAGTGGCTGGCGGCGGCCTGGCCGGAGCGCTGCGGCGTGATCGGCTCCCTGGGCGCGGGTTTTTCGGAAGATTTGCGCCTCACTGGCTTCACCACGCCGGAAGCGGCGACGCTGGCGCGGTTGCTCTACGACATTGCGGCGCAGGGCGGCAAGGCTTGCGCGCTGGAAGCCAGTTCCATCGGCATCGAAGAGGGAAGGCTGAACGGCGCGGTGGTGGATACGGCCATTTTCACCAATTTCACCCGCGACCATCTCGACTATCATGGCTCGATGGCGGACTATGCGCGCGCCAAGGGAAAACTCTTTCACTGGCCGGGGTTGCGGCTGGCGGTCATCAATCTGGATAACGAGCAGGGACGGCATCTGGCGCGCACGACGTCGGCCAGGCGCGTCATCGGCTACAGTCTTTGCCCGGAACGCATCGATACGGATACGGGCAGTTCGGGGCGGGTGCCGGAGCGCGTCCTGGCGCGGCACTTGCACGCCACGGCGAACAGCCAGGTCTTCACCCTCTCCACGCCCTGGGGCGATGCCCAGATCGAAACGAAGGTGCTGGGCGCCTACAACGTCGCCAATCTGCTGGCCGTGGCGGCAACGTTGCTGGAAGCGGGACTTTCCATGCGCGAAACCACGGCGCGGCTGGAACGGCTCACGCCGCCGCCGGGACGGATGCAGCGCTGCGACAATGTGGGCAGCGACGCCTATGCCGCGTTGCCGCTGGTGCTGATCGACTACGCGCATACGCCCGACGCGCTGGAAAACGCGCTGGCGACCTTGCGCCAGTTGGCCAGGACGCGCGGTGGGCGGCTGATTTGCGTATTCGGCTGCGGCGGCGATCGCGATCGCGGCAAACGTCCGCTGATGGGAGAAATCGCGGCCGCGGGCGCGGATAAACTGTGGATCACCAGCGACAACCCGCGCCACGAGAATCCTTACGTCATCATCGACGACATTCGCCAGGGCGTTCCGGCAAGCGCGGCGGCGGAAATCGAGGTGGATCGGGGAGAAGCCATCCGCCGCGCCATCCTGTCGGCGGCGCAGCCGGACGTGGTGTTGCTGGCGGGCAAGGGGCATGAGACCTATCAGGAAATCGCCGGCGTGCAATATCCATTTCACGATGGCGAAGTCGCCCGCGCGTCGTTGGCGATCTGGCGGCAGAGACAACAATACAGGGAGGGCGGGGTATGATGCACTGGTCATTGGCGCATATTGCCAAGGCGGTGTCGGGGCGTCTGGTGGCGGGCGGCGGCAACGGCAAACTCGTGGGCGTGGCGACGGATACCCGCCAGG